>JBKECH010000104.1:0-6520 GCA_047974415.1 Bacteroidales bacterium
GGTGTTGACCCGAGAAGGGAAGAGTACGCTGGTTCAGAGGTCTCTGGTGCGGAAATGCCTGATTATAAGAGTAAATATTCTGCCCTCCAACAAGTGATAAAAGATAATTATCAACTGTTCGAAGTAGATTATTACGGAGTGGACAACGACGACTACGTAGCAGGCGCAGGCTTCTGCTGCGAAAGTGGCGGCGCGAACACGAAGTCTATCCCTATTGGTGGCGACACCTACGAGAAGCTGCAATACTATTACCACCCCGACCATTTGGGTTCTGCTAGCTACATTACAAATTTAGACGGCGAAGTGGTTCAGCACATCGAGTATGTGTCATTCGGCGAGGTTTTCCTTGAAGAAAGAAATAACACTTGGAACACGCCTTTCTTGTTTAATGGCAAGGAGTATGATGCAGAAACAGGGCTGTATTATTATGGGGCGAGGTATTATAATCCTAGAGCTAGTCAGTTTCTATCTGTTGACCCGTTAGCCGACCATCCAAATCAGATAGGAATGTCGCCATATTCGGCAATGTGGAACAATCCAATTAGATATAATGACCCTGATGGTAGATGTCCTGAATGTCCTGATGGGATGTACTCTATACAAGGTGGAGACAATTTTTGGAATTTAGAAAATCAATGGGGCTTAGACCACGGTTCTTTAGCTCAATGGAACCCAGGATTAGACCCTTCAAATTTACAAGTCGGTCAAAGTATCGTAGCGAACTCAGATATTGCTGTTAATAGTCCTTTTACAGTTTCATCAACTTCAACAACTTTCAAGACAGAAACAGTAACTACAAGTTCAAATACTGTGAAATATGCAGGAGCAGCAGCAATAGCACTTGTTGCTGATGATGCTACAGTAATTGGTGTTGCTGATGACCCATTGTTAATTGGAGTAGGTATTTGGGCGGTAGGTGCATTAATTTATGATGCTGCAAACTCTGGAACTTCAACTATTACAACACCAATTACAACAACTACAAATAATCCAGCACCGTTTAATTATGTTACATATACAAAAACAAGTGCAGATGGTCAAGTTTATGTGGGCAGAAGTAGTGGTTATGGAGACCCTGCAAGTATTGTAGCAAGAAGAGATGCCAATCATCATATGACTGGATATGGAACAGCTACATTATCAACATTTGCACCCGCAACTATACCAGGCGGATACGCTACACGAGCTCTTGACCCATCATATTGGGCAATAAGGGGAAGTGAGCAAGTTCAAATAGAAGCTTATAGAAAAGCAGGAATATCAGGTAATAGTATAAACGGTATAGGTCCGAATAATCCAAATTTGCAGAAGTATTTAGATGCAGCGAAAAATGTATTGAAACAATAATAATTAAAGGGGCGAAACGCCCCTTTTTTATTTCTTGTTCTCAAATTCTTTCAAAAGATGATTTAAAGTATTAATATCATCATCATTCAATAATCCTTCTTGTTCATAAGGTACAATTACATCAGTAATGAAATCATACTCTACCTTATTTTTTATCTTATTACGTTTTAAGATTTTTGTTAGCTTATTTTGTCTTTTATACGGTAGGTTACTTGTATTTATTTCTTTCCAAAAAAGATTTACAGTATCGCCAGTAGCCTCTTGGAAATAAGTAAAAACTTCTTCAACTATATATTTTAAACTACTAACTTTTTTAAACTGCGGTTCAGGATTTAAAGCCCTATTTCTTGCGTCTAAATAAGTATTGGTAATATGGTCAATGTGTGATTTATCAAACCCTTTTGGTGGGTGTTCTTGAAAAGCATTAATAGCAATATCAATTGCTTTGCTTAGATTATTCGCTTGTTCTTCGTAAGATAATTTAGCCATTATAGAGCAGCAATATTTTTAAGTTTAACAGATTTAATAAAGCCGTCAAGTACGTGTAGTATATGGCTTTTTTCTGAATTTTCCATTTTGTCCAGCTCTACCAATCTTTGAAGCATAACAGGGTCTTTAAAAAGGTCAGCTTTTTCAGTCTCGCCTAAAAGATAACCTACCGTAGTATCGAGAAACCCTGCAATCTTTTTGGCTACCTCAATACTGGGTGTCATCTCATCACGTTCATATCTACCCACAACAGAAATAGAAGTATTAAGCATTTTAGCCAAATCTTCCTGTGTCATCTTCCTTTCTTTGCGGAGAGTTGCTATTCTTTTACCGAAAGTATCCATAATTAAAAACTCTTAAAGGGCTTATTAAAACCGTGTTTTATACAATTAACACAAAGATAAGACACTTTTACGAGTTATTAAAACCTAATAGATTTTGTAAATAAATCCGAATAGAGTATCTTTGAGCCGTAAACGGTCTAAAAAATATTTTTTAAAATTTTTCAAGATGGAAATATCAGAGATAAAACAGAAGCTCACAATTGCACAGGTGCTACATTATTACGGATTAAAGACAGACAAAAGCAATCGTTTAAACTGTCCTTTTCATCAAGATAAAACACCGAGCTTCCAAGTGTATTACAAAACCCAAACAGCTTACTGCTTTAGTTCCAATTGCAAAACACACGGCAATAGTATGGACGTGATAGATTTTATACTTCATAAAGAAAACAGCACCAAAGCAGAAGCCATTAACAAAGCCAAACAAATTTTAGGACATCAAGCACCTAAAAGAAAAGACCGCTATCAAAAAGATTTAAGCAAAAGCCAATTCTTGGCCAATATGTTCCAATACTTTAAAAATGCAGTACACAACAGTAAACCCGCCAAAGCCTATTTAGAAAGCAGATGCTTAGACTATAAAAAAATAGAAATCGGTTATAATGCAGGTCAGTTCCATCACGGAGCAAGACGAGACGAAAACCTAATCAATGAATGCTTAAAATATGGATTACTTTTAGATAAGGGAATTACAGGAAGAACAGGAAATAAAGCCTATACACCTTTTGGAAAATGGGGAATTGTATTTGCATTAAAAGACAAAGAAAATCAAATCGTTAGCCTATACTTCAGAAGCACATTAGACAAAAAAGATAGCAAACATTTTTATCTGAAGAACAGACAAGGTTTATATCCAAATTATCCAAGTAAGAACACAAAAAAACTGATTTTAACGGAAGCGATTATAGATGCAGCTTCATTACTTCAAAATGGTCAAATAGCAAAGAATTACAGCATATTAGCTTGTTACGGAACGAATGGACTAACAGAAGAACATCAGACAGCAATCAAAGAATTAAAGCAGTTAGAAGAGATCATTTTTGCTTTTGATAACGACACGGCAGGAAAACAAGCCATAACCAAATATGCAAAGCTATTATTAGAAATTAAACCAGGAATAAAAATAAGTGTGTTAGAGCCTATCAATAAAGACATTAACGAAACTCTGCAATTACACAATGAAGAAATATTTATTGAATTATTAGACAAAAGAACAGATTTTTTATTTTCAAATGAAACAAAAATAACTGAACACAAAATAACAACTCAAGCCAATAACAGTATAGATTTTTTGAAAAGAAAACACTTACTCAAGAACCTAAACCAACTCATTGGAAAAGCAGGAATAGTAGGAGAAGAAAATAGCAGAATGTTACTGTTTTTAATCATCATTAGTTACCTCAATAAAAGCCCATTACACGCATTAGTACAGGGAAGCTCTGGAAGTGGGAAAACACATATTATCAGTAGAATAGCGGATATGATGCCACAGGAAGATGTGTTGAGATTTACACGAATTACAGAAAGCAGTTTGTACAACTGGGGCGAGTTCGATTTATTCCAAAAGGTAGTAATCATCGAAGATTTAGACGGTTTAAAAGAAGATGCATTATATGCTCTACGTGAGTTTATCAGCAATCAAGTATTAAGAAGTTCAGTAACTATTAAGGACAAAAAAGGCAACAACAAATCCAGTCATAAAATCGTGAAAGGTCAGTTCAGCAGTTTATCAGCCACTACCAAAGGCGAAACCTATGAAGATAATATGAGCCGAAGTTTTTTAATAGCAGTAGATGAAAGCAAAGAGCAAACTAAAAGAATTATCCAGTATCAGAACCGAAAAAATGCAGGAGAAATCGACCCACAGGAAAGCCAAAAAACCATACAATTTATACAGAGCATCATCAGAAATTTAAAGGTGTATGAAATTATCAATCCGTATGCAACAAGGTTACACTTACCCGAAAAAGTCCATAAAATAAGGCGGTTGAATGAAATGTATCAATCTGTAATCAAGCAAGTCACTTTTTTAAATCAATACCAAAGGAAGCTAACAAATAACAATCAACTCATTACAGAAATAGAAGACATAGAACAAGCCACAGAAATCCTATTTGAAAGTATTGTTTTAAAAGTGGATGAATTAGACGGCAGTTTACGACAGTTTTTTGAACGCTTAAAGAAGTATCTAAAAGGCGACAACAGGGAATTTACACAAAGGGAAATCAGACAAGAGTTAAACGTAAGTAAAGCCCAATGCAGTCGGTTTATTAATCAATTATTAGAACTGGAATACATCACATCAAAATTTGGCGGAAATCTTAAAAAAGTAAGCTATAAAATAGACTACTGGGATAATCATCAGAAATTAAGAGCAGAAATCAAGGACTTTTTAATGAACCAAATACAAGCTATCAAAAACAAAGAAATGCCTATGGTGGCTCACCATTGAAACAATAAGAAACGATTTTGGAACAATTGTTTTAACTGTAAACAACTCATTATCAATTGTTAAAAAGTTGTTTTATAAAGATTGTTCCAAGTTCCAAGATATTGAGTAAGTAAAAGCATCATAAAGGTTAAAAAGGTCATAGTATGGGAGCGCCAAGCAAATACAAAATCTATACAGCAACCTATCAAACAGAAGCCAAAAACTACAAAAAGCATTTAGATATTTTAGGACTGAAACCCGAAACTACACAAGCGAGATATTTATATCTAAAAGAGTTTTTTAGTTGGTTAGAGAAGAATAAAACCTTTGAAATAAAAGAAGTTACACCTAAAGAAATAGCACAGTACAACAGCTATGTAAAAAGCAAAATCAGTCAAAGAACAGGAAAGCCATTAAAGCAAAAATCCGTTTACGACCATATGCGAAACCTACAACAATATTTAGGTTATTTATTAGAAATAGGAGAACTTAAAATCAATCCTGCATCACATCTAAAATTTACACCAACTACCGAAAAAGTAGAGCGATTTATATTGAGCCAAGAGCAAATACAGGAACTCTACAAAGTAGCCAATTTAGAAGAAAGAAGCATTTTACACATTAGTTATGGTTGTGGATTAAGAGTACAGGAAATAAGCGATTTAAACAAAGAAGATTTACGACTGACAGAAAGCCTAATCATAGTACAGAAAGGGAAAAACAGTAAAAGAAGAATAGTTCCTATAAGTCAGAAAATAGCAGAAGATTTAACAGAATATATTGATTTAATGAGCGGTAGAAAAATAATTGCCAGTGGTGGCTCACCACTATTTATACACTCAAAAGGTCAAAGAATGCAGGAATGGACACTGAACAAACGATTAAAAGAGTTGATTTTAAAAACAGAATTTGGAAAGGAACTATCTACTGAAGAACTGAACAAAATAGGCATCCATAATTTAAGGCACTCAATAGCAACACATCTTTTAGAAAACGGAATGAAGCTGGAGCAAGTACAAAAATTTTTAGGACACAGTCATATAGAAAGCACAGAAATTTACACGCATATAACTCAAAATCAAATCAATAATATGGAAAGATGACAATCAAAGAATATTTACAGAAAAAGTATAGCAATAGCACTTTAAACAGCAATTTATACAACATCAAAAGATTTACAGATTACTATCAAAATAAAGCACCAAAAGCCAATTACAAAGACATTTTAAACTACATAGAACACTTACGAAAGAACTACGATTTACATCCCAAAACATTAAGACATTGCTTGTATGCAGTTAAAATTTACTTCAATTACTTACTGGAAATAGGAAAGCGAAAAGACCATCCTTGCAGTGAGTTATTTTTAAAAGACAAAGTCAGTAAGGAAATACAAGTTGATAATCTGTACAGTTCGGAAACTCTGGAGCAGTTTTTTGAAAGCTACCAAATCAAAAAGAAAAAGTATTTACAAAGCAGAAACAAAATCATTATCAGTTTACTGATTTACCAAGCCTTAACCGTAAAGGAAATTACAGAAATAGAAGTGGAAAACATCGATTTAGAAAAGGCAGAAATCTTTATCAAAGGAAGCGAAGAAATCACATCAAAAAGACCCAAAAGCAGAACCTTACCCTTACAAGCCAAACAAATATTACTCATACACAACTATCTGAAAAAAGACCGTAAAAAGCTACTGAAATACAATCTTAATAATCCTAATGAACAAAGCTTTATTCTCGGACAATACGGAGAAAAAATCAATCCGCACGGAATCAGTAAAATCATTAACGAGAACCGAAAGAAAAGCGAGAAAATCCAACCAATGAAAATCAGGCAAAGCGTCATCGCAAACCTTTTGAAGAAAGAAAACGATACAAGAATCGTCCAAGTTTTTAGCGGACACAAA
>JBKECH010000083.1:0-18258 GCA_047974415.1 Bacteroidales bacterium
AAGCGCAAACTCAATGCCTGTGCAATGCGCTTGACTTGGAGGGGCTTCAGTAAAGGCTCAAAACCGATATTTAGCACAAGGAGGGAATGCACACGTCCGCGCACATCGCGATAAGACACCTTCAGACGATAGTAAGGAGCTTCTTGCGAAGTGGCAGGGTTGAAACGAAGTTGTACATTCACGTGCATGCCACAAAAATACAACAAGAAAAATCAACAAAAGTGTCCTACAATTTGGTTTGGCAGAACATCCTCCAAACGCTATCGCTTATTTTCAGTGGGTTATAGCTGGGATAGCATCGAAAAATAGCCGATTTTTTGTTGAAAATATTTTTATGAGTGAAAGTTGGGTTAGGGTTGAATTGTTGAAGGTTGAATTGTTGGAAGTTTAGGATCTGCGCAGGGCGAACATTGTTAAAATTATTAATATTTTGAGGTCTGTGCAAGGTAAATAGGGTTAAAGTTTTTGATTTGGAATGAAGGAGGAAATTTGGAATTGTTAAAAAAGCATTGGTTCAAAATGTGGGCTCACCCACTCTATTCGACATAGAGCCAATTTTATTAAAGCCCCAAAGAAAACTTTCTTTAAATACTTATCTCAATAAGGGACTAGGATTTATTCCGTGGAGCATAAATATTTCTGGAAATCTAATAAAAACAGAGTTCTCCAACGAATCTATGACCAAAGAAAACATTGTCAATTTGCTTGCTAGCAAGGCTAAAGCCAAGTTGAAATCTAATTATTCAGGCTTCCTGAATTTAGAACTCGGTGTTAGCATTAAATACATACAGAATCAATCGTCTGTCAATTCATCAGAAATAGAATAAATTATAAACTCATACTATGGAAAGGTATCACTAACTCTCAAAAGAGATAACAGCATTTTCCCAATTAAAATATAAAACCAATAAGCTCTACAACTATTCTCACGAATTTTATTTCCTAGACTTCGGCATTCGCTAAAACGTTAGGAAAGATATCGAATTGTCCTTATCTGGCACAAATACACTAAACAAGAAAGAGCAAAACTGGGCAACTACGTCTTACGACGGCATATTCAGTATTGACAGCCACTTCAGACAGATACTAGGAAATATATTGGTAGCAGTAAAATACAACTTTTAGATTAACATATACGCCTAATAAGTGTATGTCCATAATGCCAGGAGTCTGAACCAGAAAATTAAATATCAATACTTGCCGTTCTGTATGTTGGGAGTTTGTGAATTGGGAGTAGAGACGCTCAGCTTGGGTGCCTCTACTTATTAAACAATTAATTCACTAAACTTTATGGACGAACTTTAATTTTCAACATTACTACTCCACCAACACCCAATTGTACGAATTAGCAGGTATCTTTATACGCATCTTCACCTTGTAGTCGCGACCCAACTCATACGTTTTTGCATCCTCACCCATCACACTGATTTTTGCTGTCTTGGAAAGTCCTGTGTAATATAGTGGCAACTCAATCTCTCGCTCCATATCTTCGGATGTCGGATTGAAGAACATTGCCAATCCTTTTTCTTTAAGCGCTGGATTGACATGCATAAAACCATCCCAATCTTTACCCGACGGACGACGCAGGTGCACAATATCGCTATTGAGTATCATACGATATTTTTTATACCAAGTCAGTACTTTCACAACTAGCTCGCGAGTTTCGGGGGTATCATAAAGACGAGGCCCTCTGTAACACGATTGGACACCAGAACCATAATTTTGCATCATCTGGTTTTCGTAGGCATCAAGATGCTCGTGCAGTGGTTCGATGGTGGCAGCTGCTCCACCGCCATGATACTGAGTCAGTGGAGTAAAGGTCCAACACATACTGGGAGTACGTGTCCACAAGCCCTCATAAAGATTCTGACGCCCCAGCACCAGCTGGCGTTCGCGTGGCAGAGACCAATTGACCTCTCTATAGCCAATGCCTGACTTATTCGCTCCTGCGAGGAAGTAAAAATCAGGGATATTCATATAAATACCCTCCGAACGCATCCACTGATATAGGTCTTTTATCTGTGCATATTGCTTCCACTGCGAATCGCCCAAGCCGTTGTGATGAGCATGCGAAGTCGAGGCACACACGTTTCCCGGATAAGAACCGTCGTTCTCGAACACGCTCATTCCCGTTTTGCTATAGAATTTCTTTATTTTTCGGAAATATTCGTAGCCCCAATCGCTTGCCAAGCAAGGTTGCGAACCGTGTATCATCCCTCCTCTTTTACCTGTCTTAGGATTGATAACATCCACCTCCTCACTTATCCAACGACTTGACAACAAGGAATATCCACCCAGTTCAACACCTTTAGAGCTAGCATAATCTCGCATTTTTCGGAACTTTTCGTAATTGTCCACAGTTTCTTTCTCCATGTTCAATCCACTACCAAAACTGAGTATAAGCATCTCATAGCCAACGTCAGCACATTGGTCAATGGCTTGTTTTACGACATCCACCTTGGCAGAAGTAAGATGCATAAAGATAGGATTCTCAGTGGTCCACGGTGCCACAGCTCTGTAAAACTTGCGTATGGACATACCCTCTCGCTCTTTGTCCTTACTGTCCATTGCAACAATCCATGCACGAAATGTTGCGAGCGACTCCCCTGCTTTTATGGCTACTTCTGGACCTAGAGGGGGACGAACTTCCAGCAAACATGGCGTTGCCAAAGGATAGTTGGCTTGCGAAGTATATCGAGGGTCAGGTTCCCAAAATGTTGTTACATCAGCATTGCGTTGCTGCATGCCACCAAAGGCATAATCAGTCTCCACATGGATGTTCGGTTTTATCCATTCCTCCGGAATTCCCACCAGACTTTCTCCCTCAACCACAGCAAGTTGCTCAAGCTTAAATCTATTAAGTTGCACAATCATTTTGCCATTGTTAATTACCTCCATCCACTTAGCAATGACAGGAATGCCATCATATATGACAAAATGCACCTTGACAGTAATTTCGTCTTTCGCTAAGGTAAAGACCAGCTCCTTTCCCTTTGGCATCTCTGCATTTGAAGCCCAACGCACTCGTTTCCAGTCAATACGCTCATCAAGGGCTTTCACCTCAAAATCTTGAACCTGAAAAGCATTAGCCGTTGATGTAAGCTGATCTACCCATTCTGTCATAGTATATCCGTAATCTGGCTGAGGACTCAAGCCTCCAATATCGTAGGAACTTCCATCGATGGTAAGAGTCCCCTCGCTGGAAACAGCACGTAGCATACTCTCGCTTGTCATCTGATTGAAATAATCTATGGTGGCAAGATTGGGCGACACCCTAAAAATTCGGGCTACCAAGCCATTGGAGATAATCAAATCCTTACCGTTGGATGCCCTAAACACTCCAGCCTTCGCCCTCTCAGGAGAAATCAACCAATCGAACTCGGGCTCTGCCAATGGGGTCTTTATTTCAGGAAGCTTTCTAAGCAGACTTAACAAATGAGCTTTAACACCCTCATCCTGCTCCTTTGCAGCTAGGGCAAAATCCGAAGCCACTACAGACGGCGGTATCTCCATAAACTCAAAAGTAGGACTCAACCACACTGCATGATCGCCACTCTTGCCATCTCCAGCATCATCCACTAACAATTCTAGTATGCCACCACGAACATCTACGCTTAACTCGCGAGCTGGCTCTCCTTTACGAATAACACCACTGTTGTAAATCTCCTTACCATCATGGACAAGCCTAAAAACTACACTCCCCTCATCAGGCTTGCTATCGGCTCCCTCTACACCAACAAACTGTTTTTCAGAATCTGTAATATGGTAAAAAATACGTTTACCGTCGGTCAGAGGTACAGATTGTATATTAGCATCAGCATAGTCTATTTTTGTATCGTTGACACCAAGCCTGGCTGTAAACCTGCGGGTGTTGTTGAGCTTTATTTTTATATCAGATGAACTATGCACCCCTACGCCCTGCTCATACCTTTGCCCTGCAACAGAGAGGTGTTCTCCAACAACCGAACGATTGATTGTTGCAGCACCGTAAGTCTGAGAACTTAGCGACACATCCATATCGGTAAGCGAGATTGTTTCCTGAGCCGACAAACTGCTGACAATAAGCAGTAACAGAACTAACAATTTTGTTATTTTTCTCATATCATTCATATTTTTTTATTTCCATAACCACCACCGCCCTCTTGGGGAACTCCCCCTCAATAAATAAGAGAGTTTTTTTAATCCCCTCCTTTTCAACCCGAAACATGTATTAGCTCTCTTGCTATGGCGTTCCAATGCATAATTCGGGTTGAAGGAAAGGCGTCATAGGCGAAATGGTCACAATATCATTTATACGTCCTAAAGTTTACAATAAGCTGAGCACCAGCATCTCTTCCATCACCCTCATAATCAAATAATATGGCATTTTGCCCTTGCTCCACCTTAATTGTTTTCATACTCTTCGAGTCCGTCAAATTACCATCCCTATCATAAAGTTTCACCAGTCCACTTGCATCTGCCACTAAGTATTGTCCAGGCATTAGTGAAAAAGGGAGCCGACATTCATCTGTGCCTTTTTTCAAATATATACCACTCACACTTTTCTTACTTTGCTTGGGCAAGCGAATTGCAAATTGCAAGGTTTGTGTTTTTCCTTTGCAAAAATAGCTCCACTCTGCCACTGTTGGTTGACCAGGTTCTTTTTGCACGTTAACATGCTTATAGTCAAGAGAAATCAAAGCTCCATCCTCCGCCTTGAAAACATTTGTCGGCAAGGTGTTTCTGTCTTCAGACTCCTGTATTTTCCCTGTTTTGGGAGCCCAAGACTCTACAAAAATCAACTCAGGCCTTCCGTCAGAAACTTTCAACTCATAGAAACTAAATGGGTCTCTCAACAGCTCCTTATCTTTGTCTGTCAGCGTTTGTGCCCATCTGATATTCTCCCATTTTCTTATTTCTTCTAATATTTGCTGACCTTCCGAGTTGTTTTCAACAGCTTTAGGACTGATATAAAAATCTACGCCAGCATCATAGCCTGCACACAGCCCCATCACCCACTGTATGTCTTTCAGAGTAGTCTTATCGTCAATGCTAAATTGCCCCATTTTGCGAGGCAATAAATCTTCCTCTAATGCCCTCTGAACCTTCAGTCTATGATCTAGTTGTGATTCACGAAAATTCTTTGCCCACCAAGGCTCCCCCCAACTCTCGTTGGCAAAATAATGCCACGAATAGTGCATTACGTCAGAGGAATTGGCAATAATATTTTTATCATCTACATTGTCGTAGAATACCTTTATAAATCTGTCGCAAGCATAACGCCCATGCCCCGTAGCAAGTCCTCCCTCAATACCATCAAAACTTATGCGCTCCAATTTTGTATCGTTAAAGAATTTAGCCAAGTTTTTTGCTACCTCATCTTGCAGTTGAATATCAGGAAAGAAAACTTTATAGTAGTGGGATACTAACCTACCTACTTTATCTCCTTTATAATGAGGCTTAGCCATAGTTCCAAATGCTCCTCTTTTGCATCCCTGCAAAACCAGCACTCCTTCTTTGGAGACTGATGAAAACTCTATAATTTCGTTCCCTATCCGCACTGCAAACACCTCCCGATTCTTATTTTCGTTAGCTCGTTTTGTCTCTTCTGTCTTATCGAATATGTCCTTATCGAATGCTATTCTTACAGACTCGTCTGCAAGTTCTATCTCTGTCGCATCAGCTGAAAGGTCTTGCGCAAGACTTGTCATTCCTGCCAACTGCAAGTGTGAATTTGGAACTGGTGACACTAAGGGGTCGTCGGTGGTAATAAAATTAGACAAAGCATGAGCTCCTAATGTAATATTGCGTTTTCTTGCTTTTTGCGAGCACTCTAACACAGAAGTATAGCCATCTGGGAAAGCCTTTTTATTGACAGGGTAAGTACCCCATGACTCAAAGATACCAGGGTGATATACGCAGGTTATGCCAGCTTTCTCCGCTACGTCAAGGCAAGCATCAATATTACTGACATTATAATTCATTATAAATTTTGAGGATGTAGCGTACTGAGAGTTTTTTAACCACTCTCCATCATGTGTAAGATGCGGTAAACCTTCATTTTTCTCTATATCCGAAATAACATTTCTCAGCTCCGAGACTTGTACCCCATACAATGCAAACCTAGAGCCTATAAGCGTACTATCAGAGTCTAAAACTGGAACGGTCTGTATCTTTTCTTGTAGGCAACTATTATGCTCCACAACCTTTGAGCGAGAGCGAGTAAAGCCCTGCAAGCTGGTGTAATTACCCATTCTTTGCGCCGTATTACCAAAACGCTCACGAGGTATAAGCTCGAAACCGCCACAACTCTTCAGGTTGAGACCCATCAAGCCAATAGCAAAATCGTTGTTGTAAGCCACTCCAAGAGATTGACCGACCTTGTCTGTAAGCTTCACTTTGTAAGCTCCCCATACTACTTTGTCAATATCGTGAGGGCATTCTAAATCTAACAACTCAAAAGCGATATAAAAATCTTTTAGCTGGTATTCTATTGTAAACGTGGCATCTATCTCTGAGAATACAACTTTTATATTATTTCCCTGAACAAACAAACTTTCTGGGTGATAAATATTGTCATTAAGCTCTACTTGCACAAAATAGGAAGGACTGTCTTCAAACAGATAGTCCACTTTTGTTTTCTTGTCTTCTAATTTTATTAACTGTCCTTTTCCATTAAATTCTACATTAATATAGTCATTTGATATGATAGGCGTATTATCGCAAGCCATAACAAACCAAAGTGAGACTAAATACAATAGGACAAATCGCTTTTTATGCATAATTTCTTCTACATTATTAATATTTTATTTATCAATCTGAGCCCATAAATCCAGATTATATGCATTGAAGTATGTAGCAAGTAAGCTAATGCATATTCTGGGATAAAGATAATACGGCAGGAACTATTCTGCAAATCCCCGCCGTAAATCATCATTCTATGAAATCTTAATCAGAGCCCGTCCATAAGGTCCAATATCTGCGTTATGCCGCTTTGCAAATTAGTCATTTAATAAGTAGAGACCCCCAAATTGGGCGTCTTTACTTCCAATTCACAAACTCCCAACATACAGAACGGCAAGTCTTGATATTTAAGGTAGACACTAATTAATGTAGGGTTGGGTCGAATGCTCCGCCATCCCAGCCTTTGTTTTGCATTAGTTTCGGATTCTTTTCTATATCACTTTTCCGTATAGGGAAAAAGTAATAGCTTTCGGGAATAATCATCTCTGGCACTCCATCAATTATCACCTCTCGCACGGTATAAGTGAAATCATTAGCTTCAAACTTGTTTTTCGTAAACGATCCATCAGGTTTTTTAAACTCATCCTTAACAAATGCTTCTACACCATATTTTCTAGTATTATCCAGCAAATGCCACAAGCGATGTCTGCGCAAGTCGTCAAATCTTTTTCCTTCAAAAGCAAACTCTATTCTACGTTCTGCCAAAATTGCGGTTCTCATCTGCTCTTTGTTCAAACCTGTTCCTAAGCCATAAGTCCCGTCAGGACCTTCTTCTATGCCAGCTCTTTTGCGGATAGATTTAAGAACTTCAAAAGCTTCGGCAGACCTGCCTGTCTCGTTTGCTGCCTCTGCATAATTAAGCAACACCTCAGCATATCGAATCTCTACCCAATCAGTACTATTGCTCGTAGCTGCTTCAGCCAAGAGATTCAGTTCCAATCCTTTTTTGCAATAAAACCCAGTTCTGCCAAATGTTTGTTTGTCGCCAAAGACATCATCTACATTTACTAGATTTGATGCCACCAAATCGTAGGATGTGTATTGATATCTTCCTGTTTTGTTGCTCAGCTCAAACAAGGATCCATTATAAACCACAGTAGAATAAAAGCGAGGATCTCTATTTTCCCAAAATGTCTGAACATCATAAGCATACTTATCAGACTTGCCTACATCCTTACCATCCAACATCGAGTATGCCTCTACAAAACTCCAAATTGGCTGATCCGAACCAGTGTCATTCTTAGACTCTGAAAGAGGTCTCACAGCATCTTCCTTTCGCCCATTTGTCTTACCTGGATACACATACACCGTTGCCATTACAACCTCGTCATTTTGCTCCACTTTGAAGATATCATCGTAGTTGTCAATCAATTTAAAGCCCCACTCTGCCAAGCTATTTTTTGCTTTCAAGTTGGCATCATAAGCATCTTTCCAATACTTATTATCGTAAGGAGTATTAGGATTAAATTGAGGGCTAGCCTTGTGAAGTAAAACTCTACCTTTAAAGGCTAACACTGTCGCCTTGTCTATCCGTCCAAAATTATCACCCACATAGCGATTGGGCAATAGATTGTAGGCAGAATCAAGATCTGCAATAATAAAATCAAAACATTCCGCCGTAGAATTACGTGGCACCATCAATTCGCCATCCAACCCTTGTGGACTTTTAATAATAGGGACTCCACCATGATTGGAAACCATTGAGAAATAATTATTTGCCCTCAAAAAATACGCCTGCCCTTTAATTGGATTTCTGATTTTCTCATCTAGTGTCCCGTCGTCAATCTCGTCGAGCAAAACATTAATTTTGCGAATGCTTGTATAAGACCATGACTTAAAATTTCCATTCTGAGAGGTAACAAGGTCGGCTGTAACAACCGAAGGACCACACTCATCAACAAAACGGCCCTGATTGGTAGGCCATCCAGGCATGGACGATGAGTACAAGTTTGCCAAATAGGCGTTAGCCAAACTTTCACTACCCCACACTTTCTCGGGTGGAATTTGGCTCAGGTTCTCAACATCATCCAAAATGCTATTGCACCCCGAAAGAAAAGGCAAAAACAAGGTCACAGCCAGCAACTTGATAAGATTTCCACTTTTATACAATATCTTTTTCATCTGTTTAAAATTCTGCAATAAGCTGTAAGCCATAGGCTTTATGCTTTTGCTGGTTTATTAATCATCCTCCTGTGCGTAGCTAGGCTTATAGCCTACTGCATGAAGGCTTCATGTGTTTATATTTTGTTTTTAACTGACTCACAAGTCATTAGGCTAAAATGTCACGTTCAGACCAGCAGAATATGTTTTCATTACTGGATAGGAATCTAATGCTGCTTGTTCGGGATCCATTATTCTTTTGAGTTCCGATATCGTAAACAAGTTAGAGGCATTTAGGAAAAATTGTATTCTTCCAAGACCTAAATGAGAAACCCATGCAGATGGCAGATCGTACGCAAGATTCAAATTTTTAAGTCGCAAGTATGCTCCATTTTTCATCCAAAACGAAGAAGCCACATGCCCTGCCTCTTCATACCCCCATCCCATTATACGAGGGAAGTCAGCATTTGTATTTTCTTCTGTCCAGTGGTCTGTCCATAAACCAAAATATGGACGTTCCTTTAGTTGAAATACTCCTCCACTACCACCTTTGGTGGCAACCATTCTATCGTATGCACCAACACCTTGAAATAATGCATCCAATGAAATATTGCGCCACTTAAAGTTCATAAAGAAGCCATAATTAATACGCGGAGTTCCATTGTCAGACAGGAAGGTCTTGTCATTGGCATCTATTTTTCCATCAGGACCTTCCGAATAATTAGCACCTCGAATATCTTCAAACAAGATTGTACCTAACATTGGCTTTCGTCCAAACTGTGTAAAGTCATCGGGGAGTGCATCAATAGTTGCTTGATCCCTAATAATGCCTTTTGAGATATATCCTTCCAAACGATTACGAGGCTTACCGATTTGGCTTCTCCACTCTTCCAATCCTTCGGTTTCGTCTATTTTCAGCACTTTATCTTTTGCATAGCCAAAATTTGCACCTAGTTCGTACCTAAACTCGCCGATATTATTGTTATAACGCAAAGAGAATTCTATTCCTCGAATATCTGTTTCTATATAATTCTCGGCAGGAGCACTTCCTCCCCACGTGGTAGGAATTGTACGAATACGCGACCCCAACAAGTCGTAATTAAAACGATAAAAGTAGTCGATTTCTCCATTTATTTTATTATTGAAAAACCCAAAATCCAAGCCAACATTCCATGTCCGCGTTTTAGCCCAAGTGATATTTGTATTTGGAATTGCTCCCATGGCAATACCATTATAATAAGTATTCCCAAAAACATAGCCACCACTAGAAACGTAGCTATTCTCGTACATAAATGCACCTATAGCACCTCCATCATGCTTCAAATCGTTTCCAGACGTACCAAAAGAACCTCTTAGCTTGAGATTGCTTAACCACGTAAGTCTATCCATAAAACCCTCTTCGCTAATTCTCCACGCTGCCGAAACAGAAGGGAAAAAGCCCCAACGTGTATTTCTAGGAAATCGGTAGTTTCCATCATCTCTAAACGAAAATTCGGCTATATATCTCTCGGCATAAGTATAATTAAAGCGACCGATAAAGGAAATGTATGCAGACTCTGATTCAGAGCCACCAAAATCGCGGTCGGCAGCATCGGAAGAGGTCGCAAACATTTGATCCAAATCACTGGACAAGAGCTTATAGGCAGTCCCATTAAGCCCATAACCATAATACCCTCGTTGCTCATAAACCCCCATTGCACTAACTTTGTGCAAGCCGAATGTTCGGTCGTAATTTAAAAACCAGTTAAGTTGATAATTATGACTTATATTAGCATTCTCTGCAATATTCTCACCTCGATTCTGATCAAGGTTGTGAGTCATTTCTACCCAATCACTAATTGGAACAGAACCATCAATTGCAACCTTATTATTAGGGTCTATCGCGGGTTTATAGTAGGTCTGATGCAGTCTTAGCTGCTTCTGGATATTATCGTCGGCAACGTAATTTGCCATAAAGCTCGTAGACAATCCTTTAGTCGCCCACTTTAAATCCCAATCCAACCGAGCTGTTATATTCGCAGTGCGATAAATCATCTTGCGGTAAGCATTACTACTTATAATCTCGCCAGGATGAAACCCCCAGCCAGAACCAACCGTCGGTATAGCATCCTCAGCACGCTCGTTGAGAGGAGTACCATCGGGAGACACATACCATGGATATATCCTTGACACGTTGAATGTTGCACGATAAAAATCTTGCACTGTCACACTCTCGCCACCGTCATATGGCCAATAGAAACGATTAGACTCACGCTGGTTTGCACTTATGTTCACGTTGAGTTTTAAGGAGCTGGTTAAATCTGCCGTAACATTGGACCTGAAATTAAATTTCTGATAATCGGTATTCTCATAAGAACCACTAGACTTGTGGTATCCTGCCATGAAGTAATAAGTTACTTTGTCAGACCCTCCTGTAGCGCTCAGCGTGTGTTGTTGCTGACCTGGATTCTTCCATATTATGTCATATAAATCATAATTGATGCCATTGTCCCTTATATAAGCTACTTCTTCTGTTGTGTAATAAGGATCTCGTCCCCATGTGCTTTCATGGTCATTCCTGTATGTTACCTCGTCTAATGCTGTATAATCGTTGTAATTATAAGTCGCCTCTTGCATCGAAAAACTACCCTTGTAAGAAAATTGAGCTTTTTGATTTTTATGCCCTCCCTTGGTTTTTACCAACACAACACCATCGGCAGCTTTCATTCCATAAATTGCTGCGGTGGCAGCATCCTTCAAGAAGCTAATTTCCTCCACTTCGTTAGGATCTAGTGCATCGAAAGCTGTTTTACCACTAACAATATTATCAATTACATACAAAGGTTCAGAGTTACTACCTCTGATGCGCACCGATGAAGATGCCCCAGCGAAACCCGAATTATTAACAACAGTAATACCAGATGCTCTACCCGCCATTGTATTAGACAAGGCTGCTGTCGATATTTCTTCCAATTCTTTTGTCTTAACGGACGAAGCAGCTCCTGTTAGTGTAGATTTTTTCTGGACGCCATAACCAATCGCCACAACCTCCTCTAGTCCAACAACGTCAGAAGTCATCGTCACATTAATAAGCCCCCTACTACCAATAGTTTCCTCTACTGACTTCATTCCCATAAAAGAAAAAAGTAGCACATCGGTTGGCTTTACATCTGTTATTTCAAACTTTCCGTCAATATCAGTGATTATCCCTTTCGTTGTTCCTTTAATTAATACACTTGCACCAGCAACTGGCTCTCCATTAGCATCCTTAACAACCCCAGATACTTTCTTTTGCTCCTGTTGTGAAAATTGTGTTTCAGAAAAAGAATTACCAGCATTTATCAAAATGATCTGCTTACCTTCAAACTTATACTTAACACCGCTTGCTTTAAACAATGTTTTTAGGACAGCTTCGACTGATTCATTCGTAACATCTACATCGACCTTGCGGTCTACATTTATCAACTTACTATTGTACAAAAAGTAATACTCGGTTTTCTCCTCTATAGCATTTAGAACATTCTCCACTGTAGAGTTTTGCAAACTCAATGAGATTGATGCCGATTGCGAATAAACCTCAGATGCTCCGGCATTACTTATCATGCAAAATAATAATAGTACCGTTATTCTCAATACGACAGGAATTCCTGACAATACTCTAAAAAACAGCTTATTGCCTTTTTGTTTTAATTTTTTTTTCATAACTTTACGTCATCAATTTTTATTAGATCGGTAAAAACAATTTAATTTCTCTATTACCCTATAAGAGAAGTAGGACTTTCAGACGAGTAATAAAATAAAAGTTGGTAACTTTTTTAGGGGAAGGTCACCATGTACTCCTCCCTCTTTCTTAGGTAGATATTCGCATAGTATTCTATTTATAGTTAAAAATTCATGTTGTAAACATTAATAAAAACACTTACAACATAGACGTACCAAAAAAGAAATACCCTATGCGTTTTTATTATTTCCTAAGACTTATAACAACACTCCGCCTTGTAAAGTCGTAGTTATCTGACTTTTTAGGTTCAATTATAGAATATTCTATTGGTGCTGTTTTTTTAAGAAGTTGCAGTATCTCGTCTAAAGTTTCTGTTGTAAATGTTGCCGAATACTCATAAGCATACAACTCATCATCATATAATTTAATATCTACATTGAATCGACGAGAAAGGCGCTGCACAACCTTTGTCATACTTGCCCGACGAAATATCATCTTTCCATCCTTCCAACCCACCTTCACCGCTAGGTCGGCATCGGAGATACTCATTTTTTCGCTACTTTTGCAATAGACTAGATGTTTGCCAGGAAAGACCTTGCAATAGAGAGAGTCCTCATGCCGAGAAACATCTATATTTCCTTCAACCAGAGTAACATCTATAATATCATCATCGTCGTAAGCACATACATTAAATCCAGTCCCATAAGCACTCACAAACAATCCGCTAGATGTATAAACATCAAAACGATGCTCATTGTCTGAACTAACTTCGAAATACGCTTCGCCACTAAGTTGAACAATGCGCCTATTCTCAGAAAATATCTGAGGATAGCTGAGCGTCGAACCTGAGTTCAGCCACACACGTGTTCCGTCGGGCAAGGACGTTTTAGTGACAGTGCCATATACAGACGTAATTTGTATCGACGGCACAACAGCATCTTCGTTGCTAGTTGCTTGCATGTACATGTAAGCTGAATATGCAAGCAAGGGTAATAAAATAATAGATGCCACATAACGAACAATGCGAAATAAGTTTACTTTTTGTTTGTCCTTTTTGATTCTGCTTGCTATCTCATTCCAATTCCCTTGAGTATTTATCTTGTTATGCTGTTTCAATTCCTCGGACATATGCCAAATGGATGCAACACTCTGAAATTCTTTACGCAAAACCTCCGAACAACCCAATTCTCGCTCTAACTTTTGGCGTTCTTCGGCCGATAAACCCTCTTCCAAGTATAATATTATATGTTTTGTTCTGATATTCACAATCTACTATTTTTCATCTGTTTAAAATACTGCAATAAGCTGTAAACTTTAGGCTTTTGCTATGTAATAATTCGCCTATGTATCGGAAAGCTTATAGCTTAAAGCCTACCGCCACGGCTTGTTTCATCTATTTAAAATTCTACAATAAGCTGTAAGTCATAGGCTTTAGGCTTTTGCTGGTTTATTAATCATCCTCCTGTGTGTAGTTCGGCTTACAGCCTATAGCGTATAGCCTACTGCGTGAAGGTTTCATGTGTTTATTTTTATTTTTTAGTTGCCACGTGCATCTTGCCAATACAATCAAACTCGTGCAAGAGATTTGATTATAATGATTAGTTTCATTCCACAACATAGACGTATCCTTTATGCTTAAACCCTAAAGACTATTATCAATAAGAAAAATTAGCAATGGTAGATAATCCTTAAGCTCTACTCTCAGAATCTTTAATGCTCTTGTCATATATGATTCAACTGTTTTGATGGATATATTCTTATCTTTAGCTATTTCTTTATAGGTTTTACCTTCAAATCGGCTCATCTCAAAAACCTCACGCACATTCTCTGGCAACCTGGACAAAGCTGCGTTAAACATCTGCTCTAACTCAATATGAGAATATAAATTATCGTTTGTACTAGCATGTGTGTCCAACAGATTAGGATGATATTCTTCCTTTACTCCTTTTTGCTTACGCAGAAAGTCGAGACAAGCATTTCTAACACTAGTTATCAGAAAATTACGGCTAGAAATCTTAATCTCTATCGACTTCCTATTTTTCCACACCTTAAAAAATGTATCTTGCACCAAGTCCTCGCATGTATCCCAATCGGAGACATATCTATGAGCAAAAACACAAAGCGATGGAAAGAACTCAAAGAATAATGTCTGAAATGCTTTTTCATCATCTTGGAGCGCAATTTTTAAGAACAATTTATCTATTTCTGACGAATCTCTTACTCCCATGCCACAAATGTATGCAAACTTAAGTTTACACCAAAAAAAACTCAATACTACTATGCCCCGCAACTGTGTGAAGTTTAAATTAAATTTACCCTTATTCCGCACTTCTCAAAGTATCTAAATGTGAGTAAATTAGAGACAAAAACACCAAAACAACATCAAATATTTCTTATAAGTAATAAAACCATTACCACAAATACATGCAAACATTAAAAGAGGACAAACCAGTCCCTTATATATTAGCTCGATGGCTTACTTTTGTCTGGCTATTAACTAGAGTCTGTCTAGAAAGTCCAATATCTACGTTATGCTCACTTTGCGAATTAGTCATTTACACAAGTAAACTCCCAATTCACAAACTCCCAGTATACAGAGCGGCAAGCCTTGATATTTAACTTTCTAGTTCAGAATTTCGACATTATGGACAAGCACTAACTATAAACAACAAAAAAAATTGCAAAAGGCATGGCTAGAAAGTTATTAATTCGCGATTTAACGCTAAGGGATGGTCAACAATCATTGTTTGCCACCAGAATGAAACAGGAACAAATAAATAGAGTTCTTCCATTCTATAAGGATGCGAATTTTTATGCAATGGAAGTATGGGGCGGAGCTGTCCCAGATTCTGTTATGCGCTATCTGAACGAGAATCCATGGACACGTCTTCAATCCATCAAAAAAGCGGTGGGCGAGACCAGTAAATTAACCGCCTTATCGAGAGGTCGTAACCTTTTTGGCTACACTCCTTACACAGACAAAATAATAGATGGATTCTGCAAAAAATCTATCGACTCGGGTCTAGGAATTATGCGTATTTTTGATGCTCTCAACGACATCAACAATGTCAAGTCAACAATAAAATACGTCAAGCAACACGGAGGCATCGCAGACTGTGCCGTGTGCTACACCATAGACCCTGATTACCCTACACCAGCCAAGAAAAAAGGTCTAGCAGGAATACTAGGAAAGAAAGAAAAAAGTCAAGAGAAAGTTTTTACTGACCAATACTTTCTGAACAAAGCCATACAGCTTGAAAAGCTTGGAGCAGATATGATTACAATAAAAGACATGAGTGGCCTTATTCCTCCATCAAGGGTTTATAAATTAGTATCTGACTTCAAGAAGAATTTGAGCATCCCTGTTGATTTCCATACACATTGTACCCCAGGATATGGCTTAGCATCGGTTCTATCGGCAATAATGGCTGGCGTAGACATCGTTGACACAAACATATGGATTTTTTCTGGAGGCCCTGCTGCTCCTGCAATAGAGCTTATATACATCTTTGCAAATAAACTGAACATAGAGATGAACGTCAACATGGAAGCCGTTGCAGAGATTAACAAGGAGTTGTTAAAGATACGCAAAGAACTAGCTGACGTTGACGGTGTTAATCAATACCCCAATCCTTTCAACCCTCTAACTGATGCTTTCCCAGAGCATATCGATGCCGAGTTTGACAAAGCCATAGAGGCCGTGAAGAAAAACAACGAACAGGCATTACTAACTGCATGTCAATCCATCATGGAATATTTCAACTTCCCTAAGCCCAACGAATTGGTGAAAAAAGCTGAAATACCCGGAGGAATGTACACCAATATGGTAGCACAACTAAAGGCCCTTAAATCAGAAGATATTCTGGAAGATGCAATGAAGTTGATACCAAAAGTAAGAATGGATGCAGGCTTGCCACCCCTCGTAACCCCTACAAGCCAAATAGTTGGAGCACAAGCAGTAAACTGTGCAATGGACCTAAAAAAGGGGCTTAGCATGTACACCAATGTGTCAAACCAATTCAAAAGCCTTGTTAAAGGAGAATACGGAGAAACTCCTATCGAGATAAAACCAGAGTTCCGTCAGCAGATATGTGGACACTCGGACAAACGCGACTTCGATACATCGACCTACAAAATGCAAGAAAACCCCGTCCTTGAAGACTGTGGGGGCGTGAAGCTAGCAGAGAACGAAGAAGAAGTACTGCTTCTTGAGTTATTCCCAATGGTGGCAAAAAGCTATTTGCAAGGAGTAAAAAAGGCAGTTTGGGAAGCAAAACAATCAACCTCCACAGCTCCTGAAGAAACAAAAAACAAGAATCAAGAAACTGAAATAAAGGCTACTGGCAAGAAAGTTGTCGTACCAATGCCTGGCAAGATTACACAGTTCTTAGTTAAACCTAGCGACAAGGTAGAAGCTAATCAGCCAGTTGCTATTCTAGAGGCAATGAAAATGGAAAACAATATCGTTAGTCCACACTCTGGATATGTAAATACTCTAATTGCAATAGAAGGAGAAGCTCTGGCTGCTGACGCTCCTATAATGGACATCGTAGCAGAGCCAACTAAAGGACAGAACAACAATCCTAGCACTCCTACAAACACCAGCGCAAATGCTACAATAAATACAAATGATGTAGCATCACCAATGCCTGGGAAAATCTTGTCCCTAAAAGTGAAACAAGGAGATAAAGTTTGCAAAGGTCAGACTATCGCAGTTCTTGAAGCCATGAAAATGGAAAATGACATCGCCTCAGATTACAACGGCACAGTAAACTGTATTTTTGTAAAAGAAGGAGACTCTATATCAGAGAACACCAAAATCATCGACCTTATTCCAGAATAAAGAAACCATCATCTACTAGCAAGAGCCACCCCAAGTAAGAGGTGGCTCTTGTTATATAAAGTCTGTCTAGGAAGTCCAATATCTGCGTTATATTCACTTTGCGAATCAGTCATTTACACAAGTAAACTCCTAACTCACAAAGTTTCGCAAGCCTTGATCTTGACCTTTCTAGTTCAGACTCCCAACATTATAGACAAACACTATATAGAGCCTGTCCATAATATTAAGACTGCTGTCCTGTATATCCCGAAACGTACATTAGCTCTCCTGTTGCGTGCTCCAATCTTTTTAAAACAAACGCTCTGGTGTCTTCTGTTTCGCTTACCGTAGCGGTGCTACGCTTTGTTCACCCCTGTTTCATCGAGTTTGAAGCACTTGCTACGGCGTCCAATGCATAATTCGGGGTATTGGGAATATCAAAAGCTAATTTATACCTTTGCCTGACTTTTAAAAGTAACTGCACAAAAAACACACATGAAACGATTAATTCGTATTTTTCTCCAATACTACCTTTTTTGGATATTATATTTCACCCTATTTAAGCTCATCCTTTGTCTCTACAACTTCCAATCAATTAAGGAGCTAGCACTGGCTGATTTGTGGGGAATCTTCCGACATGGCATCATCATGGATTTGTCAGTAGCAGGATACTTTAGCATGATACCTGGCTTAATCCTATGCATCGGGGGGCTATTCGCCAGCCGCTATTGCGCCATCTGGCTGAAATACTACACGCTTCTTATGCTCACCGCGCTCACCTTTCTCGGACTGAGCGACATGGGGCTATACTCGGCTTGGGGCGGAAGATTAGATGCGCAATTTCTGATGTATCTCCAAACACCGATGGGCATATGGGCTAGCCTAAGCTGGTGGCAGCTGCTTCTCTTTCCCA
>JBKECH010000048.1:0-6003 GCA_047974415.1 Bacteroidales bacterium
CAGAAGCAATAAATCAGAAAAAACCGCCAAATCCATATGAAATAATTGCACAGGAGGTGGACACTGACATCAGCCTAGTGCATAAAATAGCACGTGGAGAAAGAACCCCTATTCGAGGCAAAGGGCTTGTCATTAAAGAGGTTTTGGAGCGTATCGCAGCGCTAAGCTACCTACCCAATGACAGCGAAGTGAAACTAATTGTCAACCAAATAAAACAAGCACAATGAACAAGATTGAACGAACTTTAAACATCATCCTCTTATGGATATTCGCCTTGCTAGGGGCTGTAGCACTACTATCAGCCGTGTTCTACAACGCCGTACACCAGTTGGGAACTGCCGTCATGTGTGCGGTGCTGGTGCTTTGCCTGCACAACGAAAACAAGAAACTACAGTAAGGGTGTCGTAATTACCAACACCCTTTAAAAAAAACAAACTCTCACCCCTTCCCCGACTGGCAGGCATTAAGGTTCGAGCCCTTGACGGGAACAAAGGCATATTGCCCTAATTATTTAAACACATTATAATTATGAGTAATTTATCATTATTTCGACATGAAAGCTTCGGAACAGTTCGAAGTCAAATTGTAGAAGATGAACCTTGGTTTGTTGCTAAAGATGTTTGTGAGATACTTGGTATCTCGAAATATCGTGATGCGATAGCTAAACTAGAGGGTTACCAAAGGGGGCTGTTAGTAATGGACACCCCCGGTGGAAAGCAAAGCTTATCTACTGTCAACGAGAGCGGTCTCTATGCTCTCATCTTCAAAAGTCGCAAAGCACAGGCGAAAGAGTTTCAGCGTTGGGTAACCTGCGATGTGCTTCCATCTATTCGCAAGACTGGGCAGTATCGCCATGTGCTGGACTATTGCCCAGGGAGCAATCAACGGCACGGCGAGATATTCAAAACGCTGGTTTATCCGTGGATTGTGAAAGTGGACAATAGCCGTGTGCGCAAAAAGATTTCGGCACTATTAGAGTATTACGTTGACCAAATTCAAGACTAAAGTTATGAAAAAGACCCCACACATCAGCAAAGGAAGATTATTCTTCGAGAGAGTCAAATTCATATTCAAAGAGTTCAAGAGAGTCGTCAGCAACTTTGAATCCATAGAGGTGTGCAAAAAGCGCAATGGTAGAAGAAAAATCTACTACACTACGAAGCTTACTTGCAACCAAACTAATCTGAATAAGGAACGTGTAATTGTATTCCTTGACAACGAAGGGGTAGACCTTTTCGAAGTCGCAGCTAGATATTGAATATTCAAACAAGAATATTTCTCTCAAAGCCTCCAATTGTTCGAAAGAATTGGATAATTGAGCAAGGGCATCCTCTTCGCTTTTTGAGATAGCTGACAGAGAAATGAATTTGACGTAACGTAAAAGCATTACCTAATATTTTAAAGTGAACAACAAAGGTAATGATTTTCCCGACTGGCAGGCATTAAGGTTCGAGCCCTTGACGGGAACAATCGGCACAAGTCCAGCATATACGCTGGTGGAAACGATTATAAGCAAAC
The DNA here is from genome assembly GCA_047974415.1 of Bacteroidales bacterium. Classification (GTDB taxonomy): domain Bacteria; phylum Bacteroidota; class Bacteroidia; order Bacteroidales; family Prolixibacteraceae; genus JBKEAJ01. The sequence continues at coordinate 1,519 of JBKECH010000048.1, forward strand.
ACAGCTGGGGAAGTTTCACACGAATGTTTTTTACACCCAGCTTTTAAATAGATAAAGCGTATGACCAATCTTGGCGAAATAATAGACTATCAAGCAACACTGTGGCTGGCGGAAAGCTATGTGGTGCGGATGGCTGGCGTGAAGTCGGCCTATCTACGAGTGGCGAAATCGAGAGCCAAGAAAAACCATGATGCTTCGTGGCAACATGAAAGCCTTTCGGGATGCACCTATTTCCGCTATGAAAGCCTGCCCGAACGCACCGCCATGATGCTTGCACCATTGGCAACGCTTCAACAAAATGCCATTCGACATTCCAACGAAATTACAACGCTAGTGGACACCGCACGACTGAGAGCTCCGCAGTTTGTGGGGCAGGTTGATGAACCACTAACCGATGCAGCAAGCATCATTCACCATGCTCGTTTGCACGTTTCAAACTTCAATATCAGCTTCAAAAAGAGCGCATTTTTCAAGGCTTTAGGCAACGAAATCGCACAGCAACAAGTGAAGCATCTGCCTAAAGAGTGGCGCAATATTCGCGATAAAGTGAAGGCTTACAACGAAGGCACTCCACTGAACGAACTACTGAAAGTGAAAGGTAAAGGCAATGATAATCGTGCCGTATATACACGCAATAACCTTCTACTTGCGTGGTTGATCGAATTGGGTTGTTCGCAAAAGAACTATACCTATGAGCATATCCAGCGTAAACTAGCGTTGATGTGCGAGCAACACGGCTTGAAGTCTGCGCCAGCAATCCGTTGGGTGGGCGACTTTCTGAACACACCAAACACGCAATTCCTAATCCAAAAACGCTTTGGCGAGAAGTCTCGCTTCAACCAAAAACACCGAGGCTATACGCCTACGCAGTCTGCCATTTATGCAGGCGACTGCTGGGACATTGACGGGACTAGGGTGAACATTGTCGACCACCGTGCAAACAAGAAGGCAGCAACAGCAGAGGGCAACAAAGTAGCGCAACGCTTCCTATATATCGTTGCCGTGCGTGATGTGATGAGCGGACAGCCGATGGGTTGGTCGTTTGGCTATTCGGAAGATCACACCATGGTGATTGATGCTGTAGCCATGGCGGTGCGCAATGCGGAATATCTGCCCTACGAAATGCGCTACGACCGATTCCCCGGGCATCAAAAGGACGAATGGCGACGAGTGGAAAGCGAACTGCGCAAAGCTGGCGTGGAGATGACACAAACCGTGAACGCCGACGGCAAAGCGGGCATCGAACGCTGGTGGGGAACATTGCAAACCGTTTTTATGAGCGAAAGCGACTACTATTATGGCGAGGGTATCCGCTCAACACGCCGATATGCGCACCGCTCGAAAGAGTATATGCTCAAGCTTCGCCAAGAGTCGCAACGCATTGGCTTCAACTTTGACATGGCAGTAGAAGAAACCGAGCGCATCATCGACGCATACATGAACACGCCTTACTCGGCATACTCTCGCAAGTTCAAGAAGATAGAGAAATCACCATACGAACTCCACGCCGAGAGCGACAAACCCAACACCATCCACCTAGAACAAGCGCACTATTGCCAACTGTTCGGGCTGCGCAAAGAAGTAAGCATTCGCAACCACATGATTCAAACCCAAATAAACGGCGCAACCTATTACTACGCCATTGACGATGTGCGATTGATTGAGCAGTACACAGGCAAAAAGCTGTTGAACTGCTTTGATTATGAAGACTTGGACAGCGTGCATCTGTTCGACGGCAACAACTATCTAGGCATGTTCAACCGCATCGAACCAGCACAGCAATATGGTCCAGAGAAAGATATGCGAGCGGTGGGCAAAATGAAAGCTATCGATACGAAAGTGAAAGCACACAGAGCAAAAAAACAACAGGAATATGCCGATGTTTTGAACAGTTTAGAAACACAAGAAGACATGGAGCAAGCTATCAGTTCGGAAATGGAAATCATGCTGGCGGGAAGAGTTCCTAAAGGCGAATATGAAGAGGCGGAGAGTGGGATGCTACAAGAAGCATGGACAAATGAGAACAATATCGAAATAAGTGTAAGAAGAGACTATTAATTTTCAAACGCAAAGACGCTAGACATTAGACAGAAAGTAATTCATAACTCATAATTCAAAAGATGGTAACAGAAACACAAAAACAAGAAATCCTAGAGTTGGTAGAAATGAGCAAAGCCGATTTGGGAAGCTACAATGCTGTGGCAAAGAAGTGTGGCATCAGCAAAACCACGCTATCCAACATCATCACTGGAAAGTATGGTGCAGACGAAAGCGAAATGTTGCGGAAAATTGGCACCGCATTGGGCTATTCATTCAAGATTGTAGGCTGGAGCATTGCCGACATTGTGAATACTCGCATCGTAACCACGGTATTGCAAGACGCTAAAGACGAGGCAATGTTTATGGGTATCGCCAATCCTGCAGGAAGTGGTAAAACAGCAGCTGCGGATTACTTCCTTGGTTTAAATCGCAATCAAGCCGTGTTTAAAATCAACTGTAAAGAGTGGAGCGGTCGCCCATTTCTGATGGCTGCAATCCGAGAACTTGGGGCTAAGATGCCTAAAGGATATGCCAGCGTGGATGCGATGCTAGAGAGTATTGCCAAAGCAATTGCCAACCTATCAAACCGCAAACCACTCGTCATCTTAGACCAAGCAAACTCACTGAAGCCATCGGCTTTGCGCACGCTTATCCACCTGTTTAATGATAACGAAGACAAGTTTGGCTTAGTCATCTTAGGAACAGACAACCTAGAGACCGAAATAAAACGAGGTGTGCGCTTGAATAAGCTAGGATATGATGAGTTGGACAGCCGTTTCGGGCGGAAATACATTCAGTTGCCAGGCGCAACCTTTGCCGATACCTGCAAGATATGCACCGTGAATGGCATCACCGAAAAGGCACAGCACGAAAAGATATTCAAAGAGTGCCAACCTATAATATACAAAGACAAAGAAGGACACAGCTATAAGGTAGCAACCGACCTGCGTCGATTGAAAAGACTGGTAAAAAGCGAACGACTAATCCATAACTAAACAGTGGAATAATTCATAACTCATAATTCACAACTCCAATGACCAACCACGCACAATTTTGGATGCTCCTTGAACTCCTAGAGATGAAGAGCGAAGCGCACAAAGAAGAATTGGTAGCGCAATATAGCGAGGGCGAAACAACATCGCTACGCGAGCTATATACTCACTACCCACGAGCCTATGCTTTGATGGTTCGCAACATGCAAAACGCATACAACAATGATCCCGAAGTGAAGAAACTGCGCTCAGGACTATTGCACCGCATGCAGAAACATGGCATCGACACCACCAATTGGAACGAAGTGAACAAGTTTCTTTGGCAAACTAAAATAGCAGGCAAACTGCTCTTCCACATGAGCAAAACCGAAATGCGAGCATTGACCCGAAAGCTGGAAAGCATACTGAAAAAGAGAGGACGAAAGAAAGAAGCTTGCAACTGGGAGAAATCAAACGCAAAGTCGCCAAGTCGACAAGAAACACAAACGCTAATCATCTTTCAGCAAGCCCACCCAACAGCAATGTGCTAGCCAATTTATAATTCACAACTCATAATTCACAACTCCAATGACCCCTTCTCATCTTCGCAAACTACAACTCGGGCGCAAAGCTTCCTATCTACGCAGGTGCATACTTGTGTCCAACCTGTTGGCGAAGCATGACGACGGCACAAGCATCCGCAGACGCATATTCGACAAGTACATCGCCCCAATCGTCGCCGTGAGCTACGCCCAATTTAGCAACATGTTAAACGAGCGTAATCCACGAAAGCAGCTGGAAGAGGTAGAAAGGGAAATGCGGGAATTGTAGGCGGCTGAAAGCTTCGCTGTTGAAGAGTTGAGCAATTCAACAGCAAAGCGCTCAACAATTCAACAGTATTTAAACGAATAATCAAACAATCATATTCATTAATCATCAAAAACAAAACAAGATGAAAGTATCAAAAGAAGTAGCCGAAATGGCTGTGAGCGAATTTATCAAAGCTCGTAACGAAAAGAAATCTGCCGAGGCAGTAATGAAAGAAGCGGAAGCCACAGTGGAGCAGTACGCTATGGAAAACAACGGTGCATTTGTGAATGGTCGCCTAGTGTTGGGTTCAGCCATTGTGCAAATCAAAGCTGGCACGGCTAAGCCGATGAAAGATGGCAAGCCACTAAGCACCGCAGCACGTGCGCAGTTGGCTACCGAATTGCCACAGCCATTTGCAAAGCTTAGTTGCGACTTTGGTGCACTCTACCAATGTAACGACAAGAGCGTTCGTGCAATCCTCAAAGCCAATGGAGTAGAGGTGGTAAAAGACGACAAGTACGCTATTGTGTAGCCTAAACCTTCGAGGTATTCAAAACCTCAAAGGTTATCCCACTATGGTACATTGGAGCGGTTCGATTCTGCTCGTGGGAACAAAAAAGTTATGAGTTTTGAATGATGAGTTATTTCCGCAGTTTCAGTGACA
>JBKECH010000100.1:0-6365 GCA_047974415.1 Bacteroidales bacterium
ATAATCCTAGCCTTCAAAAGCTGAAGGTTAGGCTAAAAGAGCTCAATTCAAGGAGTAATGGCTTGGGCTATGAACAAATGAAACTTCAACTAACCCGATACATCCGAGGATGGTTTCACTACTACAAATTCGCCGATATGAAGACACATCTACAGCGAGTCGATGAGTGGTACAGGCGAAGATTACGAATGTGTATATGGAAATGCTGGAAGAAGGTCAAGACTAGGTTTCAAAATTTGATGAAATGCGGAATTGGGCGAGGGAAATCTTGGGAATGGGCAAATACTCGCAAGAGCTATTGGCGCACCTCCAAAAGCCCCATACTCACACAAGCCATCATAAACGAAAATCTACGGTTAGCAGGTTATCCTAGTCTAAGTGCCTACTATGCCGAAATTAAGGAGCCGCCACGTGCCGAACGGCATGCGTGGTGGTGTGAGAGGACGGAATGGGAATTAATCCCATTCCTCCTACTCGATTGTGCACACTTTCATCCAAAAGTCTTCTGAAAGCCAATTTAAGCCCTTTACCCGACTTACTTTTGGTAAGACAACAAATGTTTGCGTAGTTAAGGAAGTTCAATCTTCGCAAAAAAAAGCAAAGAATATTTATTATGCGGAGAAAAAGACCTGTATTTGGCGCATAAAATGCAGAGATTATGTTTGTATATCAATACAAAAACTGGGTAAATTTCAAGTGGGATAATGATAGGTTGCTCACGCTACTTCCTCTGACTCTCTATAAACTCATTTGGAGTTTGATTGTATAACTCTTTGAATGTTTTGGAAAAATAAGCTGGCGAATTAAAGCCGACGAGATAGGCCACCTCTTTGATGGCATACTGATTAGTGCGCAATAACTGAGAGGCTTTATTTAGTCGCACTGTTCTGATGAAGCTGCTTGTGTTTTGTCCGGTAATACTTTCTATTTTACGAGCAAGTTGCGAGCGACTTATCCCGATTTCCTTGATTAGCATTTCGATGTTGAAATTTTGATTATCCATATGAGAAACGATGCAGTTGACAACTTTCTCGATGAATTGCTCATCTAGGGAGTTTGTTGCAAGCTGGCTCAAGGAGGCATCATTAGTCTCAATATATCGTTTCTTTAGTGCTTGTCGGGCTTCTAATATGTTGTGGATTCTTGTCTTTAGCATTCTAAAGCTAAAAGGTTTTGTAATGTAGCCATCGGCGCCAAGTTCATAGCCTTCTAATTTGTCGATATCATGAGCTCGAGCAGTTAATAAAACAATGGGAATGTGACAAGTTTCGATATTGCTTTTTAGTTGCTTGCACATTTCAAATCCATCCATTATAGGCATTTTCACGTCGCTAACAATGATGTCGGGACAGAACTCAGTAGCTTGCTCCATGCCTTTCTCGCCATTTTCTACACTTTTTACAGTGTATTCTTTTTGGAGTTCTTGTTTTAGATGCATCCTAAGTTCGTAGTTATCTTCTACAACTAAAACTCGATATTTTATAGCCACGCTAATCGGGTTTTGCTCTTCATCGGAATGTTCTATGCGCAACAGCTCATATTCTGTAGCCTTGATGATATCATTGGTTGCGCTAGAAGGTTTGCTAACTACTTTGGTTAGGTCTGTTTGGTAGTTATCTTGTGCAGGTAGGCGAATTTCGAAAGTAGTACCTTTCCCAAGCTCGCTACTTACAGTGATTGACCCATTCAAGCGATTGACTATAGTTTTCACATAGTTAAGACCTATTCCTGTTCCAGCATAGTTTTTATCTCCATGATAGAAGCGTTTAAACAGATGAGCTTGTTGCTCGGCACTTAGGCCGATTCCATTGTCGCTTATTGTAATGACTACCTCATTGCAATGTTTATTTTCTGCTCGAATTTTCAACTGAATTAATCCGCCCTCATCGGTGAATTTTATGGCATTCGACAGGAGGTTAGCATATATCTTTTCCAGTTTATCTGAATCAATGTTGATGTATATATCTTCCTGGCAAGAATAAGAAATAACCATATTCTTTTTGGCGGCCAATTCTCGGAATGCATCTACTTGAGTGCTCGAAAACTCGCGAAGATTAATCTGTTCAACTAGCATATCATCTTTGTTGAGATCAATCTTTCGGAGGTCGAGAATTTGGTTTGTCAGTGAATAAAGCCTCATGGCACTACGTCGAATAGTTTGGCTAGCTTCTTTCACTAGTTGTGGATTGTCATAAGCCTGCTCTAGCTGTTCAAGTGGGCTTAATATTAGTGTAAGAGGAGTTCTAAATTCATGCGACACGTTAATAAAGAACTGTAGCTTCTGGTTGTCGATTTCATGCTCTCTCTTTTCTTTGTTTTTTTCGTAATAGTATTTTAATATGATGCTGAGCACGCCCAATAGGAGCAAGAAATATCCCACAAAGGCATACCAGCTAAGCCATGGAGCTGTTTTGATGTGTATTTGAATTGTTTTTTCATTCTCCGGAATCCATTTTCCGCCTATGCTTGTGTTCACCTTAAATGTGTAGTCGCCTGCCGGAAGGTTCGGATAGTTCACGCTACGACTATGGTAAGTGTATAGTTTGTTCGCATCAACTCCCTCTAGCTGATAGGAGTACTGTGTTTTCTCGGGATTGCTATAGTTGAGGGCGACAAAGGAGAATGAAATTTGATTTTCATTGTGCTTTAGGGTGATGGATTTTAAGCTATTTATTTCGTTGGCAAATAAGACTCTATTGCTTAGCGTGTCGTAGGCCTGAATGCTGTTGTTGTTTATTTTTATATCTGTAATTCTTGGACTAATAGTTTTGCTTTCAGGCACTATAAGTAGCGGATTGAATAAGTTGAAGCCATTCATGCCTCCGGCTATTATTCGCCCATCGTGCGTTTTGTAGATTGACTTGCTTTGAAATTCAACATCTTGCACTCCATCAGAGGTATTAAAGCTGTGTATGCTATTGGTGTTGGGATTTAGCCGAGCCATTCCATTCTTTGTAGTTAGCCACAAAAAGTTATCGTTGTCTTGCACGATGCCTAATATGATGTTGCTGGGAAGCCCATCTTGTGCAGTATAGCTTTGAGTTAGTTGGAGTGTGTTGTCGAGCTTGTGTAGTCCTAAGTCGGTTCCAATCCATATGTTGTTGAGTGAGTCTTGAAAAATATAATTTACACGGTATTTATATAAGTCAGCCGATGGAAGTAGGGAGAACGATAGTTTGGTGTTATCTGTTATAGGCTCCTGTGGGAGTTGTGCATAGCAGAGCCCAATATCAGTGCCAACTAAGAGTCGATTTTTATTGTCGATAAATAGCGTAAATATGAAATTACTAATGAGCCCCTCGCAGTTACTCTTTCCAATGGTATATTTTATGAACTTATTTTCTTTAAGCTTGAGGATATTAATTCCAGCACTTTGAGTTCCAACCCAGATGTCTCCATGCCTATCTTCTAGCGAATACCATGCGGTGTTTTGCCCTATGCTGTGCGAGTTGTCTTTGTTGTGTTCGTAAGAAGTTATTTGTTTTGTGTGAGGATTATATTGGTTAATCCCCCCATCCCATGTGCTTATCCAAATGTTTTCGTTGTGGTCTTGCATCAGGTGTAAAATCTTGTCTGAACTCAGTTTGTTTTTCGACAGTTCTGTTCCTGAATTTTTCGATAGATGCTCAAAGGCATTGTTTTGTTCGTCGTATTTGTTTAGTCCGCATCCATCAGTTCCAATCCATATATTTCCACGGCAATCTTCTAAAACAGCTTGCGCAATAGTTCCACTCAACGATGTAGGGTTATTGGTTTCGGCAGTAATATGACCAAATGCTTCTTGCGAGAAATCGAGTTTGCTAAATCCTTTATTGTATGATGCAATCCAAAATAAACCATCTTTACTTTCAAGCACATAGGAGGGTTGGTTGTTAGGTAATGATGAATTAATAGAAGGGTTGTGCTTAATGTGGGCAATTAAATTCAATTCAGCGTCTAATAAGTATAGTCCATATCCATCGGTAGAAATCCAAATACGGGATTTAGAATCTTGGTAAATATTGAATATGGGCGCATTAATAGAGCTTATGGAGAGTGCAACCGTTGAATCTTGTTTGGGCCTCCAATAATGCAACTCTTTTAAATTGTTACCAAATAAAAAGTTTTGCCTATTGTCGATAATGAACTTCGTAGGCAGGAAATCTATAGAAGAGGGAGTTAGTGAGAATTGTTTCTGAATGCTAAACTCCGACCTAGAGTAATTGAATTTATGCACGGATCGGTCTTCGGTAATTACCCATAATTCCTTATTTTTATAAATTATCGTTGGATAATGCGTGTTTATGTTGTGTTTTTCTTCGTTAAATTCAAATAACTTGGCTTTAATTTTGTTTGTTTTTAAGATGTCAACATCGGTGTCCGTAATCATGCCAATTCCTTGTTTGCACGAAAACCAAATGATATTCTGATTATCATCATAAATCACTTGATTGATGTAATTAGGGTGTTCTGAGCTATGATTCTCCCATGCTATATTGATGCGGTAAAACTTCTTTGTAAGCTTGCTGAAGATGTTCACTCCGCCATTAGTAGCTATCCACAGCTGCTTCTTGCGGTCTTCAGTTATGGAGTTTATGCGGTTGTTACTAATAGAATGCGCATCGTTCACCGCAGGGCGGAACACTTTAAAATCGTAACCGTTAAACAGATTTAGCCCATCAATCGTGCCAAACCAAATAAACTCGTCGCTATCTTGAAATATATTCGTACAAGTACTACTAGATAATCCTTCTTTTGTGGAATAATTTTCAAAGGCTAAGTAAGTATATTGATTTTTTGCAGCAAAAGAATTTTGCCAAACAATTAATAATATTGCTGTTATGAAGCTTTTCAAGGTTGTGCGTTTTTTTTAATAATTTTTCAATAGTTAGTGTCTGTTCATAATGTCGGAAGTCTGAACTAGAAAGTTCAAGACCAAGGCCCAGCGAAACTTGGTGAATTAGGAGTTTACTTGTGTAAATGACTAATTTCACAAAGTGAGCATAACGCAGATGTTGGACTTTGTAGACAGAGTCTAATTAGTTTTGTTGCTCCCCATTCGTTCTATCCTCCCTTTGTTTTTCAGTTCCTTAATTCTCCTTTTAGCTGTACTAAGGTTTAGGCTAATATCCGATGCCGTAATACTATCATTGCTCTTTATTAGAGAAAATACTCTTCGAAGTTATCCATAGCTTAGTTATTTGTGTAAATACCGATGACAAAAATAATAAATAATGTCAATTTTTAATGAAACGAGCAGCGCAGTTCAGTAGGTGCTATAGTCTGCTTCCAAATGTACTCAATGCTTTCTTATTAGCTTTGTATGCCCTATTGTTTTTTTGAGTATGGAGAATGAATAGGGTGATAATTTATAGCGAAGGGCTAGTAATTTACACCCATAGTCTGCGTCTGGAAAGCTGTAGCGAGCAGTTCTAACCTAATAAAGCAAGGGTTTTGGCGCTGTAGAAGACGCATTGAATGCGTTTTCATTCGAAATTTAGTAATTGCAGTTGCAAAAAACAGTTGTGCCAATAGTAAAAAAACAGTTGTCAAAAGACGATTGTTGCTATGTCAATAGTAAAAAAACAGGCTCTATGTCGAATATAGTGGGTGAGCCCACATTTTGAACCAATGCTTTTTTAACAATTCCAAATTTCCTCCTTCATTCCAAATCAAAAACTTTAACCCTTACCTTGCGCAGATCTCAAAATGTTAATGATTTTAACAATGTTCACCCTAGACATGCCTCAAAATGTTAATGATTTTAACAAAGTTCACCCTGCGCAGATCCTAAACTTCCAACAATTTAACCTTCAACAACTCAACCCTAAACCTTCAACGATTAAACAGATTAATCCCCGATGGGGAAGCTATGCGTGGAAATTTTCATGCTAGTAAGATTAATCGCCTACGGCGAAGCTAAAATAACTACCCACTACAAACGACATACGAGCAAAAAAACAGTTGTCAAAAGACTATTGTTGCTGTGTCAATAGTAAAAAAAAACAGTTGTCAAAGGCTCTGGCAAATTGCTTTTATGCCTAAGGTTTAATCGTTTAGAGTTTAATCGTTGAACTGTTTAAAGTTTAGTTGACTTCGCACGGTTCACACTTCGCACTGAAAGTGCAGTTCATACAATAATGCCGCCATCTTCGGGGCGGAAAGGCATTGACCAATGACGATCTCAAAATCATTTGCCCAAATTTTAACCACCCACTATAATCGGCATAGAGCCGATATTAAAATGCTAAAGGGGGTGGTGGTATTGGTAATTAGGAAAACTAAAATTCAATTATAATTAACTCGCCATGCCTTTATAATCCATTGGCTGTTAATTTTTTATTTTTGACGGCTAATAATTTACAGCCTTTGGGTAATAGTTTAAA
>JBKECH010000063.1:0-5343 GCA_047974415.1 Bacteroidales bacterium
GGAATCATAAAAAGAGCGGAGATAATAAAGGTTTTCATCGTCCTTATGCAGTGCTTAAACGGGGAGTGTTTATAGAGCCAGTGTTATTTTTGGCATTTTCGAATAAAGAGGATGCGGTAATCGCTTCTAATCAGCATATTTGCTTGTGCAGAAATGAGGATATATTGTATCCTGATGATGAAATAATAGAAGTTAGTACTGATGACTTTAATGCTAACACAGATGAGTATGCTGGTTTTGAATTAGTATTTGAAGAAAATGAGAAATCATTTTTGGTTGGATATAATCGCTTCAAAGAAAACAGACCTATGTATGGCTATATTAGAGTTGTGGGCACTCCGGTAAAGACAAATTATTAAAACATGGAAGTTGTTTGTTCACATATTAAAGCAAAAGGTAAGCCCGATTTCACACCACTGTCAACTCATTTAGAGGATGTTTCTTTGGCATCTCAGAAATTTGCACAGTATCTTGGAATGGATGTTGAGATTGCAAGGCTTGGAGCTATACTGCATGATATAGGAAAAGCAAGTAGCGTATTTCAAGAAAGATTATCTCCCAACTATAATTATAGAGAAGGAGAAAAGTCTTTTAGACATGAGCTTGCATCCTGTTTCTTTATTTCTCTTTTTAATGACTCAGTTAAAGGTGCACTAATTGAGATGGTAATTGCTCATCACAAATCAATACATAGAGACGCAAAAGAAAGAGGCATTGTAGATTTGTTTGACAGGTATGATGAGCGCACTATTGATTACCATCTGAAAGATTGGGATAATTGGATGCCCGAAGCCCTCAAAATATTAAAATCTTTTGGCATTGATGTCCGAACCATTTCAAAAGAAGAGGCGTCGGAAAACTTCTTTTTAGTTTATGATTATTGTATTGACAAACTAAAAGAGCGAAGATATTCGGAATGGAGAGGATTGTTGATAGCTGCTGACCATTTTGCTTCGGCATTGCCAAAGGAAAGTGAAAAATATTTATCCAAGCTTTTTCGGGTTCCGAATCTTAGTTTTTATAATCGCACACATGAGCTATTTCCGTTGTCTACAATAAGTGCAGAGTCGGAAAAGAAACACACAATCGTAGTGGCATGTACGGGAGCAGGAAAAACCGACTATCTCTTCAGGAGATGCAAAGGCAGAGTGTTTTATACGCTTCCGTTTCAGGCTTCTATTAACGCCATGTATCATCGAGTAAAAAAGGATTTACAGAAGGATAATCCTAACTTGGACATTCGCCTGCTTCATGCCTCTTCTAAAATTGCAGCAAGAGGTTCAACAGTGGAGGAAAAGATCGTTCAAGGTCATGTGGGAGCATCAGTAAAAGTGTTAACACCACACCAAATAGCTGCAATTGCATTTGGAACAAATGGCTACGAAGCCGTTATAGCTGATATAAATGGCTGTGATGTCATTTTGGATGAAATTCACACTTATGATGGAGTAACAAAGGCAATTGTTCTTAAGATAGTTCAGGTATTGGTGCATCTAGATTGTAGAGTTCATGTAGGAACTGCAACCATGCCGTCAATATTATATAATAAGATTGTGGAGCTGTTGGGAAAGGATAATGTGTTGGAAGTGGGGCTGAGTGATGAGGATCTGAGAGCGTTTAATCGTCATGTAATTCATAAAGAATCTGATTGGATCAGTTGTGAAAGTGCAATCCAAGATAATATTAACAAGGGTAAGAAGGTTCTTGTAGTGTGTAACCAGGTTAAAACAGCCCAAAATAAATACTTAGAGTTGAGAGAATGTTATCCTAATATTCCAATATTATTGTTGCATAGTAGATTCAAAAAGGGTGATAGAGCTGAGAAAGAACAGGAACTGTTAGGACTTGATGATGAAGGAGTACCTATAGGAAAGTTTAATACATCTGCGGAAGCTTGCATTGTTGTTTCTACACAAGTAGTGGAAGTGAGTTTGGATATTAGCTTCGACATAATGTTCACAGAGTGTGCTCCACTTGATGCGCTTATTCAAAGATTTGGCAGGGTAAATAGAAAGCGTAACAGCGAGACAATTGGTTACTATAAACCAATACACGTTATTGCCCCGCCTAAGGATGTGAAAGAAGCTTTACCTTATGACGTTGAAATTCTTGGTCGAAGTTTTGAACAGTTGCCGGATGGAGACATACTGCATGAAAGTGATTTGCAAGAAAAGATAGATAGTGTTTTTACTGATATAGATTTCATGGAAATTGAGAAGCACTCAATCTTTAAACTTGATGGCAAATGGAATATTCCACCGCTAGTACACAATCGCAAAGCAGCATTGTTAGATTTATTAGAGATAGACAGTGTTAATTGTATCTGCGAATCAGACGAAGATGAATATGCAACAGCAGACTATGAGAGTAAAGCGCAGATGGGATTATCTACTCGGTATTGGGTTGTTAAGGATTTGCGCCAATCTGTTTATGGCAGTAATCCATTCATAATTCCCGATAAATCTTATGATGATGAAATGGGCTTTATGCAAGAATATGCCAAGCCCGAATATTACAATTCAGATTTACAAATACTATAACATATGATAGCATCAATAATAGGAAAAACATTTTTAAAGGCATATAATTCGAAGTATAGTAAGGATTATAGTGCAAAAGAGTTTTTTGAGAAGGAGTACTTCCAATTATTCTTTAACCATCCAAAATATATGCAATGGGTGATTAATTCACCATTCGTGCAAATGAAATCGGAGCAGAAACCACATTTATTAAAAAGCGAGGATAGATTGAAAAAGCTCGAAAATCTACACTCAAAAATTGATAGCGGAGAAATTGATGCAAGTATTGCTATCGGTTATCCGGCATCTGAAGTAAAAAAATTTGCTACGACATCCGGTTTGGTTACGGATATTGGATCTAAACATACTCCTGAAGAAGTTTATTTTTCATGGATTGGTGGAGGCTTAGGAATCGGTATTTCTGGTGGGTATTCAATCTTATTTGATAATGAAGATATATTATTAACTCTTTATGAGGGGTGGAAGCAATATCGTTCTTTACTTAATGATGAAGGTTTGTCAGGAATGCGAGGAAATAAAATAAACACATGGAATGGACAGTGGCTAAACTTTAGGTTAGGTAGAGCATATAGTAATGATTTTGACTACACAACACTCGAAAGAGAAGGGGTATTAAGCATCAGCACCAATAATATTGAAGTAAATACAATAAGTTGGAGTAGCTTATTCTTTAATGTATCAAGTCTGTTGAATGGACAAACAATTCCCGGATATGTGTATAGTTTGGAAAAGACCAATAAAACCCTTGGTTTTTGTCCATTTCAATTTTCAAGTGCAAGAACTATCCGTAAATTCTACTCTCAGCTTTTTGGAGAAAATGCAGCTTTGGAAGATTCGAAAGACTATGAAAGATTATATGGGATTGATATAAAACGAGCATTTGAAATGGGAGCAATTGGCATGCAAGCACTAGAGCCAGATGGTCTGCGAAAGTACTATGGAGACAGTAGTAATATTAGGCTATCAAAACCAAACATTAAGCCCAAAAAAGATGAGGGTGAAGAAGACTTTGAAGTAAGGAAACGCACTGCATACGAGAAAGATAGAAATAATATAATAAATTACAGAACGTATAAAACGTGGTTATTAGCTATGATTACAAAAAACAAAGAAGAAAACTTGAATTACTCGAGAGAGGTAGCAAAAGCACTTCATGAGTATAGAGCTCGAGGCAGCAAAACAGATAGAGTGAATCTGATACAAAGTAGCCTATTAGGAGCAAAATCTAAAAAAGCATTTATCGATGCTCTAGTAAAGGTTGTTGAAGATACAACTACAGACATTGTAAAAGATAAGTGTGGGGAAGAATCATTAGAAGTATATAAAGAACTTAGAGACAGAGTCCATATGATGAACTCTGAAGACTTCGGATATTTTGTAGTCCTACTTAAATTTGACTACGCATATGCAGAAAGAGAATTAAACAAATAAAAGATAAAAATTATGAGCACAATTTATGTAAGAACTCTAAAAAAAGCAGAACACACAGTATTCTGCGTAGCTGATGGTCAGAAAACTTATTACGACCCACAATTCAACAGGCCAGTTCCTTATTCAAGTGGACAGCAAGTAAAACACTCTATGATAGATTGTCTTTCTAGAGTGCTGAATGAAATCCCATCTCCTACAACTTTCTTATTTGATGTAAACAAGAAAGGAGAGCTGAACGAGGGAGAAGTATATGCCACTTGCGACCCTACTTATGCTGACCAATTGTTTGGAGGCTGGATGAAAGCTGTAAAAGGAGGAGAAAACAGAACAATAAAAAGACGCAGTCCGCTTTCTATATCTCCAATGAGAGGATTGCATCCCCTCTTAGCAGGTGTGGATAGCGAGAAGGCTTCATTTGACAGAAGTGAAAGGTCTAATACCAAGGCTATTGTTCGAAATGAAAAAGGGGAGCAGTTGGAGCAAGACGAGATTGCAGCTATTCTGGAAGGTAAAGATAGAAGCTTGAGCAGAAAATGGATTTCTAGCAAGGCTAGAGCAACAGGATTGTTTGTTCAAGATATTGCCATTGACTTAAGACGTTTATTTTGTGTTAGCATCAACAAGCTAGAGCCTGAGATTACGGATGAAACAGAAGCTAAACTAAGAGAAGAAGGTTGGATTGAAACAAAAACAGTTTTTGGAGATTGTTTGGTTGCTCCTGCAAACGTTAGAGAAAAACTAATTCCGGCACTTGCTAGTGCAATTGTGAACTGGACTATAACATCTAATCAATCTAGAACATTTAGCCTCATGGAAACTCTAGCTGTTTCAATGTCAGACAATGCCAATAGAATTGCAGCAAGTATTCGCGCAAAGCTAAGTGAGGAAGAAGATAGAAAAGCATTTCCAATAATTGAGGAAGAAATGAACGGAGTTGATTCGTTTGTTACTCTATCAGCAGGAGCACATTTGCACACTCAAAAAGAGAGCGTTGACGCTCTCGATAAAGCTGAGCAAGCATTAATCGACAAAATGAAGGCATTTGATTATGAGAATCAGCTTTCGTAGATTATGTATAAATTCAAAAAGGGTGCTAATCTTTTAGCACCCTTCACTTCCTCTAACCATGCAAATAACCGGAACACATTTCAACTATTATCAGATATGCCACAGAAAACTATGGTTGTTTGCTAGTGGTATTCACATGGAGTCGAATTCAGAATTGGTGTATGAGGGTAAGCTTCTGCATGAGAACAGCTATAAGCGCAGGAGCGAGAAGTACAAAGAACTGGCTATTGATGGCATAAAGATTGATTACTTTGATGCGAAGAATAATGTGGTGCACGAAATCAAGAAGTCTAATAAACACGAA
>JBKECH010000176.1:0-18028 GCA_047974415.1 Bacteroidales bacterium
AACAAATAGCATCACTACTAAATGATGGTAGGTATTAAACTTTTTGACGTAATGTTCCGCTTTGTGAGCCTTTGCAATACGACGTACTTCGCCTTTATCTATAAACTTTAACAATTGATTAAATATCGGCTGTCCGATAAAATTATTACTTTTACCCATGTCTTAACTTTTAAGTATAGTAGCTCAAAAGTAGGCATGCTGAGTCAGATTGAAAAATCTGGCTCAGTAATTTTTAACCGGACAGTAGTGATAATAAATATCAAGAAAAACTTTTTAGTATCGCTAAAAGTGTTATATTTGCAGATATAAAACAATAAAAATGACAACTTCTGTATATATTAGCCTCCTGCTAGTCAATTCACAAGATTGAGAAAGGGTGGCGTATATGCATGAATAATAAAATGTTAACCTTTCTCAGCATCTGAGGAAGGTTTTTTTAATTTAAAAGAATAGGATAAAAGATGCCAAAACTTAGAAGCAGCACGTCCACAGAAGGCAGAAAAATGTCAGGAGCACGAGCACTATGGCGTGCCAATGGAATGCACGAAGAGCATTTTGGAAAACCCATAATCGCTGTGGTAAACTCGTTCACCCAATTTGTGCCAGGACACACACATCTCCACAATATAGGCCAGGAAGTAAAACAAAAAATAGAGAACTTGGGCTGTTATGCCGCCGAGTTTAATACCATTGCCATTGACGACGGAATAGCAATGGGGCACTCGGGTATGCTCTATTCTCTGCCATCGAGAGATATTATTGCCGACAGTATAGAGTATATGTGTAACGCTCATACTGCCGATGCCATGATTTGTATTTCCAATTGTGATAAAATAACTCCAGGAATGCTGATGGCAGCTATGCGCCTAAACATCCCTACAATATTTGTGTCTGGAGGTCCGATGGAAGCAGGCGACGTCGACGGCGACAAGTTCGACCTAGTTGATGCCATGGTAATGGGAGCCGATGAAAATATAAGCAACCACTACTTGAAACGTGTTGAGCAAAATGCATGCCCAACCTGCGGTTCGTGTTCGGGCATGTTTACTGCCAACTCCATGAACTGTCTGACCGAAGCTCTAGGTTTATCCCTACCTGGCAACGGCACAATAGTGGCGACACACTCCAAACGCTTATCGCTTTTCGACAATGCAGCAAAACGTATCGTCGAAATGGCACAAGCCTATTATTTTGACAACGACAACTCAGTACTACCTCGGAGCATTGCCACTCGCAAGTCCTTTATTAACGCCATGCGATTAGACATCGCCATGGGTGGCTCTACAAATACTGTCCTTCATCTTTTGGCTGTGGCACAAGAAGCTGAGGTAGACTTTAGCATGAAAGACATAGACGCCTTATCTCGTGTTACGCCAAATCTCTGCAAAGTTGCTCCCAATGGGAAATATCACATAGAGGATGTAAACCGTGCTGGAGGTATTTTGAACATACTTGCAGAATTGAATCGCGCAGGATTGATATACACAGAAGCCAATCGTGTAGATGGTCTTAGCCTTGCCAAAGCAATAAAGAAATACGACATCATGACGGACGGCGATGATGACGAAGACGTAAAAAGCATCTACTATTCAGCTCCGGGAGGATTTACAAATTTAAAATTAGGCTCGCAGTCTAAGCAATATAAAGAACTCGACAGAGACAGGAAGAATGGTTGCATCAGAAGCGTTGAGCATGCCTACAATGCCGACGGTGGGCTGGCTGTGCTTTACGGAAATATTGCCGAAGATGGTTGCATCATTAAAACAGCAGGTGTAGACCCTTCAGTTTTTGTTTTTGAAGGTCAAGCAAAAGTTTTCTATTCTCAGGAAGCGGCAGTAAACGGCATCCTAGGCAAAGAAGTGCAAGCTGGCGACGTCGTTGTTATTCGTTACGAAGGTCCAAAGGGAGGTCCAGGCATGCAGGAGATGCTTTATCCCACCTCTTACATCAAAACAATGAAACTGGACAAAAAATGCGCACTTATAACCGACGGACGATTTTCGGGTGGTACATCTGGTTTGTCAATAGGGCATATCTCGCCCGAAGCAGCTGCAGGTGGGGCAATAGCAATAATAGAAAATGGAGATAGGATTTCTATCAACATTCCAAAACGTAGTATTCAGCTCCTGATAAGCAATACAGAGCTAGAGCAGAGAATGAATGCCGAAAAGACAAAAGCACAGGATGCATTTAGACCCACAGGTCGCAATAGAATCGTTTCCAAATCATTAAAAGCCTACGCCAAGCTAGTTTCATCGGCAGACAAAGGTGCAGTTCGTTTAATTTGAATATAAATCGGTAGTTAGCTACAAACAATTGGCTAAAAACCAAAAGCTACAATAATATGAAAGGATCACAGGCAATAATACAAGCATTATTGGAAGAAGGAGTAGACACAATCTTCGGCTATCCAGGAGGAGCAATAATGCCTGTTTACGATGCGATTTACGATTATTCGGCAGAGATTAATCATGTATTAACACGTCATGAACAAGGGGCGGCACATGCTGCTCAGGGTTATGCAAGAGTTTCGGGGAAAACTGGCGTTTGTTTTGTTACCTCTGGACCTGGGGCTACAAACCTCGTCACTGGAATAGCTGATGCCATGATAGATTCGACCCCACTAGTATGCATTTCAGGGCAAGTTGCATCACCCTTGTTAGGAACAGACGCCTTTCAAGAGTCGGATGTCATCGGGATTACAATGCCTATCACAAAATGGAACTACCAAATAACTGACGTTAATGAGATTCCATGGGTTTTGGCAAAAGCCTTTTATATAGCATCATCGGGACGTCCTGGACCAGTTTTGATTGATATTGCCAAAGACGTTCAGTTCGCTGAAATAGACTTCAAATATGAGAAATGTACAAGCATAAGGAGCTATATTCGCGATTACCATATAGACGAAGACAAGATTACCGAAGCGGCCGAGCTCATCAACAAGTCACAAAAGCCATTGCTATTGCTGGGACATGGAGTATTGATAGCCAATGCCGAAAAAGAGCTTTTAGACCTTGTTGAAAAAGGAGGAATTCCGACAGCATGGACGCTACTAGGTTTATCGATAATGCCCACAAATCACCCTCTAAATATGGGGATGCTAGGAATGCATGGCAACTATGCTCCCAACGTTCTTACCAATCAAGCCGATTTGATAATTGCGGTTGGGATGCGATTTGACGATAGAGTTACAGGCACACTGGACACCTACGCTAAGCAGGCAAAAATTATACACTTGGAACTAGACCCTGCGGAAATAAATAAGCTAGTAAAAGCAGATGTTGCAATAATAGGTAACGCCAAGCGCTCGTTGGCAAAACTCTGCCAAGCTATCGAACAATGCAATCATAATGAATGGGCCCAAGAGTTTAAGAGACTCCATGATATCGAGATGGAAAAGGTTATAAACCTAGATGTGAATCCTATAAAAGGGGGGCTTACAATGGCCGAGGTGATACGTCGAGCTAGTGAGGCGAGCAAAGGAGATGCCATTGTAGTCACAGATGTTGGTCAGCAACAAATGATGGCAGCACGCTATAGCATCTTCAATCGAAGTCGTAGTTTCGTTTCATCGGGAGGACTCGGCACAATGGGCTTTGGCCTTCCTGCAGCAGTAGGGGCAAAAATTGGAGCGCCAGACCGCCCAGTCGTCCTTATTGTTGGCGATGGTGGTTTTCAGATGACTATACAAGAACTAGGTACAATCGCACAAGAGGAACTCGATATAAAGATTATAATTTTGAATAATCGTTTTCTGGGCATGGTCCGCCAATGGCAAGAATTGTTTTTTGACAAGAGATATTCCTTCACAAGTCTAAAAAATCCGAATTTTGTTGGTGTCGCCAATGCCTACGGCATAAATGCAAACTCAGTAGACAATAGAAAAAACCTGCAAGAATCTATTGATAAAATGTTTAGCACAAAAGGTCCTTACGTATTGGAAGTGCTAGTGGAGAAAGGAGACAATGTCTTCCCGATGATACCTAATGGATACTCAGTTTCCGATATATTATTAGAGCCCTTGTCTCAAAATGATTAAAATTTAAAAACAATAAAATGACAAAAGAATATAACATATCGGTTTTTACAGAAAACCACATAGGTCTACTGAACAGAATAACAATAGTATTCAATCGGCGTAAAATAAATATAGAGAGCTTAACTGTTTCTGAATCAGCACTAAAAGGCATATCCAAATTTACCATTGTTATTAACACAACAGAAGAACGTGTAAAGCAAGTCGTAAATCAAATAGAAAAGATTGTGGACGTTCTTAAGTGCTATTATCACTCCAACGAGGAAATGATATACCAAGAAATAGCTTTATATAAAGTACCTACCGACAAACTATACGACGGCAATCAGGTCGAAACAATAATACGAAACCATGGCGCTAGAATTTTGGAGGTGAACAGAGATTTTATTTTCATCGAAAAGACTGGACATCCCGAAGAGACACAGAAGCTGTTTGATGAATTGCAGCACTTTGACATACAACAATTCATTCGCTCAGGAAGGGTAGCCATTACAAAATCGCCCATAGAGAAACTGTCGGTATTTCTAAAAGAACGAGACAAATTATTGAAATCAATAGAGTAGTCAGAGCCCGCATATAAAATCAAATATCTGAGTTATGCTCACTCTGCGTATATTAATTTACAAACACAAACTTAATTCGCAAAGCGACACACACTTTGATATTCAACTACATAGACTAAACATTGACAGTACAAACAAACATTAATTAAATAACACATATAAAAAAGAATAATATGGCAGTATTAAATTTTGGGGGAGTAGACGAAAACGTAGTAATGCGTGAGGAATTTCCTTTGAGCAAGGCTCAAGAAGTATTGAAAAACGAAGTGGTAGCAGTGATAGGCTACGGGGTTCAAGGTCCTGGACAATCTCTAAACCTGCGCGACAACGGTATAAACGTGATTATTGGTCAGCGCAAGGGATCAAAAACATGGGATAAAGCCATTGCCGACGGCTGGGTGCCAGGCAAGACATTATTCGAGATCGAGGAGGCCTGTGAGAAAGCTACTATCATACAAAACCTACTTTCTGATGCTGGGCAAATATCCGTTTGGCCTACCATTAATAAACACCTTACTACAGGAAAGGCTCTTTACTTTTCGCATGGTTTTGGCATAACTTACAAGGAAAGAACGAACATAGTTCCACCTAGCGATGTTGATGTTATTTTGGTTGCACCAAAGGGCTCTGGAACAAGTCTTCGCAGAATGTTTGTAGAAGGCAGAGGCTTGAACTCTAGCTATGCTATTCATCAGGACGCTACGGGCAAAGCTTACGAAAGGGTCATTGCTCTTGGCATTGCAGTAGGCTCGGGCTATTTGTTTGAAACAACTTTCAAAAAAGAAGTTTATTCCGATTTGACAGGCGAAAGGGGCACTTTAATGGGGGCAATACAGGGCATCTTTGCCGCTCAATATCAAGTTCTCCGAGACAATGGACACTCTCCATCGGAAGCTTTTAACGAAACCGTCGAAGAGCTTACACAAAGCCTGATGCCTCTAGTTGCCGAAAACGGTATGGATTGGATGTATGCAAATTGTTCTACCACGGCACAAAGAGGAGCTCTAGACTGGTGGAAAAAATTTAGAGATGCCTCCTATCCTGTCTTTGCAGACTTATACAAAGAAGTAGCTTGTGGTAATGAGGCGCAACGCTCTATAGACTCCAACAGCCAAGCAGATTATAGAGCTAAGCTAGAAGCTGAACTAAAAGAACTTCACGATTCTGAAATGTGGCAAGCTGGACAAACCGTTCGCTCGTTGCGCCCCGAGAATGAGAAGAAGTAAATCTGATAATTAGTAAGTTGGTTATTAGCGAGTAAGTCTCTCTCTAATAATCAACTATTAATTTACAGTTATAACAAAACGAGCCTTTAGAACCAGACTCTTTTACCAGAAGACAGGAATGAGCAGAACACTTATTATCAGCACTATAACATTCACTGGCAATCCAAATTTCACAAAATCCGCGAATTTATAATTCCCTACATTTTGCACAATAAGATTAGTTTGATAGCCTATGGGAGTAATAAAACTAGCAGATGCTGCAATGCTTATTATTATCACTAATGGACGGTAATCTACATCCAGCTTTTGTGACAACAACAAGGCAATTGGAAACATGAAAGCCACGGCAGCACTGTTGGTTACAGTCTCTGTCAGCAACCATGTCAAAACATACAACAAGATAAGCACCATATAATATGAATTGAAGATAGGAAATGCGGAGATATAATTTACAAATATGTCGACTCCTCCTGTATTTACAATAGCTTTGCTTATTGCCAGAGCGGAAGCAATAGCAATAAGGATATCCCAGTTTATTGCTCTCGTGTAGGCATTACTTGGAACTAATTTAAACACCATAATCACAAGCGCAGCTATAAGTGCGAAGAATAATATCGGGGAGCTCCCGATATTCAGTGGCAAATATTTCCCGAAGGATGCTCCCAGCACCATAAAAATAAGCATCCCTATTGCCAGTCCTCGCTTTCGATACTCGCCTTTTGTTTCGAGTTCTCCCACCGACGACACCATGTAGAAAAAGTGCGAGTCGCCCCAATTTTCTATGAATTTCTCCGTTCCTAGAATCAATAGACTGTCGCCAGGCTTTATGTATTCATCTGCAATGTTTGACGTAATATGCTGACCATCCTTGTTTATTGCTAATACCATGCCATTAAAATGGCCATAGAAATCATAATCCTTAACCTTTTTGCCATTGCCATTGTATTTTGGCGACACTACTATCTCGTATTGTTTAAGTTGTGCATTTTTTAGCAAGGGGCTTTTAGAGTCGACTCCTTCAAGCTCCACCATATTAGAAGACAATATCTGTTCGAATTTTGCCGGTATTCCTAGTGACAACAATCTATCACCTTCGTAAATTTTATAGCGTTTATAGTCGTCGTCAATCTCAATTACTGTATCATCTAGCCTTATTATCCTAATTATCCTCACATTACCCAGAGATTTTATCACTCCTTTTCTAATAAAGGTACCTGCCAATTTGCTACCATTAGGAACAATAATGTCATAATAATATTCTTTGACCTCTCTCTTCTTCATGTCTTTGCTGTAAAGGTGCGATGGAAGGAGTTTATTCCCACACGTAGCAATATACAAAATGCCTATTATGCATAAAAAGACACCTATTCTCCCCGTTTCAAACATACCCAAACCTTCGTAGCCATTCTGAATAAGCAAACCGTTAACTACCAAGTTTGTTGAAGTTCCAACCAAAGTACACATTCCGCCTAAGATGGTAACATACGACAAGGGTATAAGTATTTTTTTGTACGACAAGCCAATTCTTTCGCTCCATTTTTTTAGCGCCGGCCCGTATATTAGTACAACAGGAGTATTGTTTATAAATGCCGACAATATCATTATTGGCGTTAACACCATCACTACCAATATGGGATATGCGTATCCTTTTTGGGGCAATATTGTATCAAGCATACTGTTGATCGCTCCAGAACGCCTAACACCCTCAGAAACAATCATTATAACAGCTATAGTTATAACTCCTATATTGGAGAATCCACTCACAAACTCATCTGCCGAGACAAAGCCTAACAACATATAAACAGAAGCGACTATCAAGAGTGTAAGTCCTGGGCTCATAATCTCCTTTACCAACAGCACTACCATTGTGATGGTAATACATATCACTATTATGAGGTTAGAGTCCATTTATTACTATTTTAATTATAGGTTAGATGGCATAAACAAGTTTCTGCGATACTTCTACACTCCAAAAAGTGCTGGTAGCCACAATGACAACTGGGGAATAAGTGTTACCAAAATTAGTGCAAGAATCATAACTAGAAACATTGGTAAAAGCGGTTTTATAACTTTCTCTATTCTTGCCCCTGACACACTGCAACCTATAAATAATAATGAGCCTACGGGAGGAGTACATAATCCTATACATAGATTAAGTACCATTATCATACCAAAATGCACTGGATCTACTCCCATTTTCTCTACTATTGGCAAAAATATAGGCGTAAAAATAAGAACAGCTGGGGTTATATCCATGAACACTCCTACAAAAAGTAAAATGAGGTTTATCAATATAAGAATAACCCACTTATTATCTGACACTCCCATCAGAGACTCCGCTACATTCTGAGGTATCTCCGCATATGACATAATCCATGACAAGCCTGCACAAGTTGCTACCAACAACAGCACTATTGCTGAAGTTTTTGCAGATTCTAACATAATAGGTCTAATATCTTTCCACGAGACTGTTTTATATATCATCGACAATACCCATGCATAAATCACAGCTACTGCAGATGCTTCGGTTGCTGTAAACCACCCTTTAAGTATACCGCCTATAACTATCACTAGTAAGAATAGGCTTGGTACTGCGTCAAAAAACCTCTTTGCACTATTTACAAAGCCAGATGGTTGTTCTCTTTTTATTCCTTTTCTCATGGCATAAATTACTGCCACTGCCATCAAAAATACGCCTGTCAATATGCCTGGTATGTATCCTGCCAAGAACAATGCGCCCACAGACACTCCCCCACTCGCTAGGGAATAAACTATAAGAACATTACTTGGAGGTATAGACAAACCTGTTGTAGAAGACGTTATATTAATTGCTGTTGAGAACTCATTATCAAATCCAGCATTTTTCATTTCGTCTTTCATCATTGTACCAATTGCCGATGCTGATGCCGCCGCTGAGCCTGAAATAGCACCAAAAAGCATATTAGAGACAACATTAACAACAGCTATCCCTCCTGGAAGAAAACCAACTAACACCTTTGCAAAATCAATGAGTCGCTGAGCAATCCCTCCTCTGTTCATTATGTTTCCTGCGATAATAAAAAAAGGAATTGCCAGAAGTGCAAATTTATTTACTCCCGACACCATCTGCAGGGAATACGCACTAAATGCAGGGAGAGAGTCTATAGACACCAACATCGTCAATATACCAGAAACACCTATAGCATAGGCTATTGGCACACTCAATCCTACTAAAATAATAAAACTACAAATTAGAACTGCTATTTCCCACATATCTACTTATATTTTTTTAATATCGAATGTATATTACTAACACAAAAGTACATGATCAACACTCCGGCCAAAGGTATAACCGAGTATACATATCCTAAAGGCAACTGCATGGATGGGCTTAAAACTCCAAGTTTAAACCTTGAGTAAACAAGCATGGACCCTCCTATAATCATAACAAACAGAGCAAATGCGCCAACCAAAGACTCAATTAATATCTCTAAAGGCTTACTAGTCCCTCTATCTCGAAGTTTCATTAGCAAGATATCGATGGCAAGATGAGAGCCCTTGGCTGTGCCATAAACAGCTCCCAACATTGCAACCCAAATCAATAAGAATCCAGCCAGTTCATCGGAGAATGAATTGTCGACAACGTTAGTCAGGTTAGTAATTATCTGGAAAACAACAACAAATACAAGAGAAAGCATGGTTGCAACCAATATCACCTCTAAGAATTTTTCTATCTTTTTTCTCATATCTGATAAGTTTATTTAGCGTCTATTCTTTCTATATAGGACTTCAGTAGGGGACTAGATTTTGCATCTTCGATATTGTTTCGAGTGACGTCTGCAAATGCCTGCTTCTCTTGTTCGCTCAGTTTTATTATTTTCACACCTGCTGTTCCGAGTTCTTGCAACGCCTTCTCTTCGTCCTCTCTCCAATATTGTCGTTGAAAGGGAACCGAATATCGAGCAGCTTCTTTGAGCCATTTCTGTTCTTGTGCAGACAGCTTAATCCATACATGACGACTGATAATAAGGACATCTGGGACAGTGGAATGCTCATCTAGTGTGTAGTTTTTACAGACTTCGTAATGCTTGGATGTATATAGGCTTGGTGGATTATTCTCTGCTCCATCAATGCCTCCATTTTGCAGAGCTGTATACAGTTCGCCATAATCCATGGGGGTCGGTATTCCTCCCATACTCCTAATCATATTAACAGCAACGGGGCTCTTCATCACTCTAATTTTCATGTCTCTGACATCATTAGGGCTTTTAATCTCCTTGTCGCGAGTGTAAAAACTCCTACTACCTGCATCGTAAAAACATAAACCAACTAGCTCCTTCTCTTGCGGAGACATTAATATTTGCTCACCTATTTCGCTATCTAAAACAGAAAAAGCATGTTGCGCATTTCTAAAAATATAAGGAAGCCCTAACACCTTATAATCATCACAAAAGCCTTCCATTGTGGCAGAAGACACCTTTGTCATTGCTAGCGCACCAAGTTGTAACATTTCAATACAGTCTTGCTCGCTACCAAGCTGTCCTCCAGGATAAATCTTTATTTCCATCTTACCTTCGGATACTCTTTTCACTTCATCAGACATCTTGAGTATACCCTTATGCACGGGGTGATCCGTAGGAAGACCATGAGCAAGTTTTAGCTCTCGGACATTATCATTTTTTTCTTTGGCGCAACTTGTTGCAACTAGAACAAGTATAATTATGGGAAGCCATATCAATAGCCTATTCATCTTCATATCTTTACATTTTACACATATACTAAGTAGCAATCTCGATAAATCCAGAATATGCATATACTTTTCCTACTCTATTTTGGGACTTGTCATCATTTCGTATCTAAACAAACCCAGGCTCAACAATAAACAATTAGATAGAGAGCTCTTCTAGTTACTAGCTGTCCAGGATAGCACCAAGCTACTCCTTTATCATTAACAACTCTCCATTAATAATTAATTTGGAGTCTGCCTTACTAGATCAAACTCTAGACATTGTGGATAGGCACTATTTGCTTCTTCTTATTTCGGCTACGTTGACAAGTGCTTGTTTAACACTTTCGGTTAGTTTTTCCCAATTCCCTCCCTCTACAACTTTTTTGGGAAACAACTGTGAACCTAAGCCGACACAAGCTACCCCAGCATCGAACCAGGCCTTCATGTTGTCGTACTCTGGAGTTACACCTCCTGTTGGCATAATGCTCGACCAGGGACATGGTCCCATTGCTGCTTTCACAAAGTCAGGACCTCCGACCTGCGAACCAGGGAATATTTTAACAATATCGGCACCTAATTCCTCTGCGTAATTAATCTCGCTTAGCGAACCACAACCTGGCGACCAACTAATCTTTCGTCTGTTGCAAACCTTTGCCATTTCAGGATTTAAAATGGGTGATACTATAAAATTCGCACCCATCTGCATGTAAAGTGCTGAGGTGGGTGCGTCAACGATGGATCCTACACCTAGCATCATTCCCTCTAGATTTGATGACACTTTTTTGCTCACTTCGGCAAATACCTCGTGGGCAAAATCCCCTCTGTTGGTAAATTCAAATACCTTCGCACCTCCATCGTAGCATGCCTTTACAGCATTATAAACTACATTTGCATCTTTGTGATAGAATACTGGTACTATTCCAGTACTCTTCATTGCTTGTATTACTTCAATACGTGTATATTTCGCCATATTACAACCAAAATTTTAAAATTAGTAATCCGATGGCAAAATTAAGATATTATTAAGAGATATCAAAGTATCATTATCTGACTATAGTCTGTTTCCTATCTGGCCCAACAGATACTACTGTTACTGGTATACCAGTATAGTTCTCGATAAATCTCACGTATTCTGTAAACTCAGCAGGGAGCGCATCGTAATCAGTACATGCAGAAATATCTTCAGCCCATGCTTTTAATTCTGTGTATTCTGGACTTAGCTTATCGTTTACTTCGTATGGAAATTTGTCAGTTTTTTTGCCGTCAATATCATAAGAGGTACACACTTTTAGAGAGTCGAAGCCTGACAGAACATCGCCTTTCATCATATAAAGTTCGGTAACACCATTTATCATGATGGCATATTTTAATGCAACTAAGTCTAGCCATCCACATCTTCTGGGTCTTCCTGTTGTAGAACCAAACTCATTGCCGACCTTTCGCATTCTGTCGCCATCGACATCGAATAATTCTGTGGGAAATGGTCCCGAGCCAACCCTAGAACAATAGGCTTTGAAGATGCCTATTACCTTACCTATTTTTGACGGAGCTATCCCTAAACCTGTGCAAGCCCCTGCCGTAACGGTGTTGGATGAAGTTACAAAAGGGTAGGAGCCAAAATCTATGTCCAACATAGTTCCTTGCGCACCTTCTGCTAACACGGACTTATTGTTGACAAGGCTCTCATTTATAAAATATTCGCTATCTGTGGTTGAGAATCGTTTTATTAGTTCGACACCTTCCATCCATTCTTTTTCGTATTTGTTCAAATCGCTTGAATAGTCAAATTTGTATTGCAATTCGAGGATGGATATATGTTGTTTTTTTTTCTCTTCATATTTACTTTGAAAGTTTGAAAATATATCTCCTATTCTTAAGCCCTCTCTTCCTATTTTATCTCGATATGCAGGACCTATTCCTTTAAGAGTTGAGCCAATTTTTGCTTTCCCTTTTGCTTCTTCTGAGGCTTGATCTAGCAAACGATGGGTGGGTAAAATAATCGATGCTTTATTTGAGATGAGCAGATTTTTAGAGATATCGAAGCCCTTGTTTTTCAGATTATCGACTTCTTTTTTGAATATCGCTGGGTCTATAACTACGCCATTACCTATTATGTTTATGCAAGCTTCGCGGAATATTCCTGATGGAATGGTATGTAATACTTGCTTGATGCCATTGAACTCCAAGGTGTGCCCTGCATTTGGACCTCCCTGAAACCGTGTTACTACGTCGTAGTTGGGAGTTAGGACGTCAACTATTTTCCCTTTCCCTTCGTCTCCCCATTGTAGACCAAGAAGGATATCAGCTTTGCTACTCATTTTTAATGCTGTATTTTTTATTTATTAAACAGGTATTTGCCTCTGAAAGGCTTGTTGTAACGAAATTGAGGTTTCTGTTCTTGACACCCATTCAATCTCTCCTATTGTGTCGATTATCTGTTTTAGGTGAGTGTTGTTTCGGGCAAATATTTTTACGTGCATAGAATATTGTCCTGTCATAAAATGACATTCCACAATCTCTGGAATATCCAGCAGTTTTTTGTACACCTCATCTAGATATTTCCCTTTTTCTAGGATTATACCCATAAATGAGCATGAGCTGTATCCTAAGCGCTCAGGACTCAAGAGAAATTCACTTCCCGACACTACTCCTAGCGACACTAGCCTTTGTACTCTCTGATGGATAGCTGCGCCAGACACGCCACAATCTCTTGCGACTTCTAAAAACGGAGTTCTCGCATTTTTTGTAATGATGTGTAAAATCTTCCTGTCTAAATCATCGATTTGAGGAAATTCTTCATTTTTCTTTTTGTATGTTGTCATATTGAAAAATAAATTAATTTAATGAACAAATGTAGTACAAATAATTTAAACCTTACTATACAATGCTCGTCTGCAAGCGACATAAGTAGTTCAAGTGTACTAACCTGTTTGTTTTGTATTTATGTAAAAAAGTGATTGACTTCCTGCCTACAAAGCCTAATTATATTATCAAGACTGCATCTCCATAAGCTCCGAAACGGTATTTTTCTTTTGCTGCTACATCGTATGCATGCATGAACAGGTCGTAGCCTGCAAATGCAGCGGTCATCATCATCAGTATGGACTTGGGCAAATGAAAATTTGAAATCATACTATTGCATATTTTGAAGTCGTACGGAGGGAAGATGAATTTGTTTGTCCATCCGTCGAAAGGAGTAAGCTCATTGTTGGTTGTTACTGATGTCTCGACTGCTCGCATAACAGTAGTCCCAACGCCACAGATACGTTTTTTACGTTCTTTTGCATGATTCACAATGTCGCAGGCTTCTTTACTAATAAGCATTTGTTCCGAGTCGACTTTATGTTTTGTAAGATCTTCTACATCTACCGATCTAAATGAGCCGAGGCCTATATGTAGGGTTACATATGCAAATTCCGTCCCAATTATTTCCATTCTTTTTATCAGCTCACGACTAAAGTGCATCCCTGCAGTAGGGGCTGCAACGGCTCCTATATGCTTTGCAAATAATGTTTGATAACGTTTTGCATCACTATCTTCCACTGGTCGATTTATGAATTTTGGCAAGGGTGTTTCTCCCAGAGAATAAAGAAGTTTTCGGAATTTGTCGTTGTCGCCGTCATGCAAGAACCTCAATGTTCTTCCTCGCGACGTGGTATTATCAACAACCTCTGCTACCAAGGAGCTATCTTTGCCAAAATACAATTTGTTCCCTATCCTAATTTTTCTTGCTGGGTCGACAAGCACATCCCACAGTTTATTGTCTTTATTAAGCTCTCTTAACAAGAAGACTTCGATCCTAGCTCCTGTTTTTTCTTTGTTGCCATACATTCTTGCTGGGAATACTTTTGTATCGTTAAAGATAAGTGCATCACCTTCCATAAAATAATTTATTATTTCATGAAAAGCACGATGTTCAATTTTCCCATCTTTTTTGTGCAATACCATTAGTCGCGACTCATCTCTATTTTTTGCAGGATGTAGTGCTATTCGCTCTTCTGGTAGGTTGAATTTAAATTTTGAAAGTTTCATTATCTCTGTTTTTTTTAGGTTTGTAAATACTCTTAAATATCTAAGTCTTTTTTTATCTAACTACAAGCATTGTCATCATAACTATTCTCATATAGCTCACACAAAAAATCGTCGACAGAGCGACTCTCTCCGAGTGTATACTTGCCAACTCTTGTGCGAACTAGTCCAGTAAGATAAGCTCCTGCTCCTAGCTCTTTGCCCAAGTCCCGTGCCAGGGCTCGGACATAAGTACCTTTACTACAAACTATTCTCAAGAGCAACTTATTCTTCTCAAAGTCCAAAATGTCTAATTGTCGGATATTGATTTTTTTAGGTTTCATCTCTACACTCTCACCTTTTCTGGCATGATCATATGCGCGTTTACCATTAATCATCACGGCTGAAAATATTGGTGGAACTTGTTCTATCTCGCCAACAAATTTCTCTAGTGCCGAGTCTACTAGTTCCCTTGTAATGTGCTCGATATTGTATGTTTCATCCTCTTTCGTCTCAACATCAAAGGATGGTGTAGTGGCACCTAGTTTTATATCTGCAATGTACTCTTTTTCCATTCCTTGCAGTTCTTCTATGCGTTTAGTAAATTTCCCAGTGCATAATATCATCACTCCTTCTGCCTTGGGATCGAGGGTTCCTGCATGCCCGACTTTCAGTTTCTTTATTCCAAACTTCTTGCAAATCTCGTATCTTATTTTTCCTACAAGGTCAAAAGACGTCCAATCTAGAGGTTTATTGAAAACAAATATTTGCCCATTTTGATAATCTTCTATCTGTGAAGGTAGTATATTATTCATATATTATTGCATTACAAACGATGCTATTATAGCTATCAGCCCAATCGCCAAGCAATATATAGCAAAATATATTAAGCTCCCTTTTTGTACTAGCTTAACCATCCATCTACAAGCGAAGATACCAGAAATCAATGCTCCTATAAATCCCGCGATTAATGGTATTGTATCCATATGCGCAACTCCGCTGGGGCTTGTCGACAACTCAATGACGTCTAGCAACATTGCTCCTAGAATTGCAGGTATAACCATCAGGAACGAAAAACGCGTTACTTTAGCTTTGTCTACTTTCAAAATTAGTCCAGTGGCAATGGTCGACCCCGACCTAGAAACGCCAGGCAACACGGCAAGGGCTTGTGCGATTCCTATAATAAAGGCTTTAAAAAGAGTCACATCATTATCGATTTTCTTTGTAGTGTCAATAGATGCGCTTGCATCATTGTCAGTTTTTTTCATCCTCGTACTCACAAAGAGTATTAAGGCTGTTATAAGTAAGCAAATACCGACAAACATAACAATCTGATGCTCTGGAGTCACGCTACGGTCTAAGAACTCGTCTAGTCTATCGTTAAACAAAAAATAGACTGGAACTAGGGGAATAAGAGAAACGAGTATGTTTATAACCATTTTCGTTTCTGTGTTCATCTCGAACTTAAAAAGCCCTATAAATAAGTTTGTTATATCTTTCCTAAAGACTATTATGGTACTAAGCACCGTTGCCAGATGCACTACCAGATTGAATGTGAGATTGTCTTCGAGTTTTACCCCCAACAATGATTTTGCGAGCTCAAGATGACCACTTGAACTTACGGGAAGAAATTCTGTTAGCCCTTGAATTATACCAAGTATAACGGATTTTAAAATGTCCATCTATTCTTTATTTTCTTCGTTAATATCTTCGGTTTTGTCTTTTTTCATAATGGCGTATACTTCAAAGGCAAAGCCAAAAATAACGACAATGGGGGCTAATGTTATACGACGAAAGCTGAATATTTTCTCGTTAAAAACATTTGGGTCTTCACTACCTCCTCCCGACATCAATGCAAAGCCCAATATTATAATGCCAACACCGACTAACATCAGTTTATAATTGATTCTTGTGAATGGAAAATCAAAAATCCCTGATTTCTTCTCTAGCTCAAGATTTTTTTGTGAAGTGTTCTGTTTTTTGCTCATAACTTACCTAATTAAGTTCACAAAGATAGGAATTAATAAAACAACTCGTTGCGATTTAGCTTTAAAAATTTATTTACTGAGATTGTTGTTGCTATCCATGCCGTTAGAAATCCAGAAATAAATATGCCTATTCCTACAACTACGGCTATCTCTACTTCAAAAAACAGATTGTATAAAGCTTCGAAATGATAGCGCATAAGCATAAACAACAATAGTATCAACAGGTTAGCGAAACAAGCTCCTAGCATACCATGGGCTATACTGGAGCGGACATAAGGACGTAGGATAAATTTATGTGTTGCTCCAACTAAAAGCATAGTGTTTATTATAAAGCGCTTAGAGTAGAGAGAGACTCTTATAATATCGTTTATAAGAACACTGAAGATTAGCAACAATAGCAAGCTCAGAACAAAAACACCTATACCAATATTAGATAGGTGTATGTTAATGATAGAGGATAAATTTTTATCGTACCGAACTTCTATCACTTCGGCATAAGCGAGCAGCTCCCTTTCGATATCTTCCAACTTCTCTTTTGTTGAAAATTCGGGTAATATCTTCACATCTATGGTATTGCGAAGTGGATTGTAGCCTAAAAAGCTTTCAAAATCCTGTCCTAAATCTTTTTTTAGGGTTTCGGCAGCATCGCTCTTACTAACAAAAAATGCCGACTTTGAAAATTCAGATGTTTCAATGGCTTTTTGCAAGTCGGCTATGTGTTCATCTGTAACCCTATCTTTTATTACTACAGAAAACTCCACACCCTCGCGCAAGTAGTTTACTACTCTACCTATATTTATTATGAAATATCCAAAAAGTCCGAATAGGAACAATACTAAGGTGATGCTAATAATCGCAGTTATATATGTTCCTCTTAACCGTAAAATCCTATTTTTCTCTGTCATAATGTCGCAATAAAAATTAATCATCCGTTTCTTCACAATTCTGTACACTAACTCAGTATGTACATTAGCTCTCCTGCTACATGCTTGTTGAGACACTAGATGTATAGTTGTCAAGTTTCATAACATTGTTGATAGAATTTTTATCATTATTGTGTTTTTAATTCAACTTTTGCAAAAAAATAATTTTCTGATTAAAAGCAAAAAACGCAATATGCATTTTGCAGTACGCTACTAATCTAAAATGGAAGAACACTTACAGTACAAAGGTACGACAATACTTTAGAAATCACTACTGTCCGCTAAAATAAAATTCAGTCAATATATCTTTCGTAACTTTCACATAATCAATGTTCGTTATCCGTCTTTTCAAAAGTAAGCCCCCTCCATTTCGGGGAATAAAGAATTTTGATATCTCACTCTATTTTGATATGATACTGCTTTCCAGCAGGCTTCAGGCTCTTCTAAGAACTCGTAAATACTGATATAGCACATTAATTGATGGCGTATGATGGACATCAAGTTTGAAAAAGCCCACTTCCTCTCAACTTGCCTTTGAACTAAGGTGCTTATTAAATTAGCTAGCATAGCTAC
>JBKECH010000065.1:0-65498 GCA_047974415.1 Bacteroidales bacterium
CTTCCCGGTTATTGCTCTTTGCGCGTATGCGCTACTGAGTAGCACAAAACACATAACTAAAATCAGAGTAAATTTTCTCATAGACTTTTGTTTTTAAATAATTAGAAATATCAGATACGCACATGATTGACAAGACGTTATACACATCAAGACAAGACGTAACAATTCCTGCTTTGCAAGACTGCAAAGCAGAATATTTTTTACATTTCGATTTTTGAGAACTTGTAAATCTAAACTCTTTTTGAAAAAAGGAGTCCTTATCGCTTAGGCAAGAAGAAAGAGAGTCCTTGCGAGGGGGGGGGGGGTAAGATACTGCAAGTCAACACATTGCATAGACAGACAAATGCATTCACTACGCATCACAGCTCCAGAATACAGGTCCGTAGAAATAAAGCAAGATAAAAGAGAGCAAGCACGACGCATAATTAACGATGTATTAAGCACCGAAGCCAGTCTGCTAAATTTGAATCCGCATAAGCAAAACCAGCCAAAAGCAATATTTAAACAAGTGAATAACAATGTATTATACAGTAAAAATTATATTTTCATCGACACTCAAGCGTGTCTTTCAGTCCGCAAGTTAAGCAACATTTTGTTAACACGCAAAAGAAAAGTAACATTTAAAGTAATATTTTCCATTATTGAGATAATCATAAGAAAATAAAGCATAATTCCATATTATAAGAATACACCTCACTAATATCGTAGAAAAACAACATTAAACTCAAAATATGCATTAGTTCATCTGACACATGCTCCAGTATATCTAATTATCGAGAATTTATGTCTAGACTCAAAAATATCCCCTGCCTAGCTTTTACTTTTCTATCTCAAAATAGTTCATTAATTCTTTATAATTGTCCTGTGCTGTTAGGCAGGTATCAGCTAGGTAGCCTTTAATTTTTGGATATTCAGATAATCCTCTGTAATAAAAAAACTTAAATTCATCTTCTATAATAAATGGAACTATGCCGTTTTTAAGACATTCTTTAAACATTATAAGTCTTCCAACTCTTCCATTTCC
This sequence comes from Bacteroidales bacterium, assembly GCA_047974415.1. Lineage (GTDB taxonomy): Bacteria > Bacteroidota > Bacteroidia > Bacteroidales > Prolixibacteraceae > JBKEAJ01. The sequence continues at coordinate 1,025 of JBKECH010000065.1, forward strand.
ATCTTGAAATGGGTGAATCGTTTCAAATGCATAATGAAAATCGATGATGTCATAAATATCAATATTTTCTTTTTTATCATAGTCTTTCAATAAACGGCTAATGTGCTTTTTTACCTCATTCGGTTTTGAGGTTTCAATTCCTCCAACAACATTTGGTTTTAATTTATACTCTCCAATATTAAACCATTCTCTTTTAGAATCTGAAGTATTCAGCTTTAAAATTTCATGAAACTCTTTTATGTGTTTTTCTGATAAAGTATCTTTGACTATTGTAAGCATGTAATCAAAACATTGAAAGTGATTCACTGTTTCAATAATATCATCAATGCTAGTCGTGTTTTCACCATTTTCAGTAAACAGTGTATTGGTTTCATAAATATATCTTGTTTGTTCTTCGGATAACTTACTGCCCTCGATTCGATTGGTGTTATAAGTAAGCTTTATTTGAGTTCTATGATAAATTCCGCCTTTTAGACTGCTCAATTTTTCTTCTTGTAATGTTTCTAAAAGTCTCATCATGATATATAAATTTATTAGAGCGAAGATACTTCTTTCTTCTTAAAGTTTTTCTGTTTGCTGCTATTAAATTACCGTCAAGGAGAAACGGCTTGGCGATATTGCGGGTTTACGAAGCCGAAACTTTCGATTTTGCACGAACGGCAGCCAAAACAAACGCTTCGCTGGCTTTTGTTTCGCTCACCATAGCGGTGCTACGCTCCGTTCATCAGACCCTTGTCTTATCGGGATTGAAACCATCGTTACGGTGTTCCTGCATATTCTAGATAGTGTCTGTCCATAATCTAGGGAGTCTGAACTATAAAGCTAAATATCAAGGCTTGCCGTTCTGTATACTGGGAGTTTGTGAATTGGAAATTTACTTGTGTAAATGACTAATTCGCAAAGTGAACATAACGCAGATATTGGACTTTATAGACAGACTCTAGATATAAACAATGACACAGAGAAGGATTAACTATATCTTAATTACAAAGAAACGGCAAACACAATTATCGTGCCTTACATTTGTCTTCAATTAACATGAATACAATATTCCCAAGAATATGAAAAAGCTCAGTTTATTCCTATTATTATGTATCGTACTATTACATAACGGATTTGCCATTGAATTGCCTGTTGATTATGTAAACCCACTAGTTGGCACATTATCAAAGTTTTCTTTATCTACTGGAAACACATACCCAGCAATAGCGCGTCCATGGGGCATGAACTTTTGGACTCCACAAACAGGAACAATGGGAGATGGATGGATTTATAGGTACGATGCCGATAAAATAAGAGGGCTGAGGCAAACGCATCAGCCTAGTCCATGGATAAACGATTATGGTCAATTTTCCATACTCCCCGTCACTGGCTCACCAACCTTCGAACAAGAAGCTAGAGCTAGCTGGTACTCTCATAAGGCTGAGGACGTTACTCCATACTCATATAAGGTATACCTAGCAGACCATGATGTTGTGGCAGAGCTAACTCCGACAGAAAGAGCAGCCATGTTCAGATTCACTTTTCCTGAAAACAAACACTCCTTCGTAATCGTTGATGCTTTTGACGAAGGCTCATACATAAAAATCATCCCCGAAGAAAACAAAATAATAGGCTACACAACGAAAAACTCAGGAGGCGTTCCCGAAAATTTCAAGAACTACTTTATTATTATTTTCGACAAGAAGTTCACTTACACTGCAACTGTTGACGAGAAAGACCTAAAAGAAAACAGGCTAGAAACAAGCAGTAAGCATGCCTATGGCATAGTGGGCTTTAGCACAAGTAAAGGCGAGATTGTACATACCAAAGTAGCATCTTCATTTATCAGTATCGACCAAGCCGAACTGAACCTTAAAGAACTAGGCGACAAATCGTTCGAGACTCTAAAAGTAGAGGGACGAAACAGATGGAACGAGGTGTTAGGAAAAATAGAGGTCGAAGACACAAACATCGACAATCTAAGAACGTTCTACTCTTGCTTTTATCGTTCCGTACTATTCCCACGCAGTTTTTACGAAGTGGATAAACAGGGAAAAATTATACATTACAGTCCATACAATGGCAAAATACTCCCAGGCTACATGTTCACCGACACAGGATTTTGGGATACGTTCAGAAGCCTATTTCCTTTCTTGAATTTTGCATTCCCATCAATGAACGAAAAGATGCAAAAAGGCTTAGTAAACAGCTATAAAGAAAGTGGTTTTCTTCCAGAGTGGGCAAGCCCTGGACATCGAGCTTGCATGATTGGCAACAACTCTGCATCGGTGATAGCTGATGCATACATAAAAGGAGTGAGGGGACAGAATATGGACATATTGTGGGCAGCTATTATCCATGGAGCAAATTCTGTACACCCCAAGGTAAACTCAACGGGACGTTTGGGACACGAGCACTACAACAACCTAGGTTATGTTCCTTACGATGTGAAGATAAACGAGAGTGCTGCTCGTACTCTTGAATATGCTTATAACGACTGGTGCATATACAAACTTGGTAAGAAACTTGGCAAGACAGAATCAGAAATAGGAATATACGCAAAGAGGGCTATGAACTACAAGAATCTCTACGACAAAAAACACAAATTAATGCGTGGAAGAAACAAAGATGGAGAGTTCCAATCACCTTTTAATCCGCTGAAATGGGGCGATGCCTTCACCGAAGGAAATAGTTGGCATTACTCTTGGTCTGTATTTCACGACCCTAAAGGCTTAATAAATCTAATGGGTGGCAAGGACGAGTTCAATATGATGATGGATTCTGTATTCAACGTTCCTCCCTTGTTCGACGACAGCTATTATGGAGGAATTATCCATGAAATAAGGGAAATGCAAATAATGAACATGGGCAACTATGCTCATGGAAACCAGCCCATACAGCACATGATATATCTGTACAACTACTCTGGAGAACCATGGAAGGCTCAATATTGGACAAAGGAAGTGATGTCGAAATTATACACAGCAAGCCCAGACGGATATTGCGGCGATGAAGACAACGGACAAACTTCGGCATGGTATGTCTTTTCGGCTATGGGCTTTTATCCTGTATGCCCAGGTAGTGACGAGTATGTGATAGGTTCACCGCTTTTCGACAAGGTTACAGTACGTATGGAAAATGGCAATAATTTGATTATAAAGACCAACAATGACAGCAAAGAGAACAGGTACATAAACTCTATAAATATCAACGGAAAGGCTTACAGCAAGAACTATTTCACTCACGAACTATTAAACTCAGGAGTTACAATAGAATATCATATGTCAGACAAGCCCAATACCAATAGAGGTACAGACGAAAATGCATTCCCTTATTCATTCTCGCGCGAGGTAGAAAACGCAAAATGAACCAACTAAACTGAATCCCTCCATAGAAGAATTCAGTTCGGTTGATTCACAATATAAAGAGTCTGAGAAAGAAAGCTAAACACCCATCGCAACAAACCCCCTAAGCAGCAACAACTTACACAAGCAAACTATTAATTCACAAAATGAGCATAACTCAGGCACTGCACTTTTAGTTGACAGGCAACGCCACCTTTTTACTGGCTGCTCCTTCTAGCTTAAATTCCACCGACTCTAATTCCTCTTTAGCTGGAAATGCAATTACCAGAGAAGGGCGCATTGTAAAAGACAGCTCTTCTCCAAACTCTTGCGACATATTTACCACCGCAGAGCTCCCTTGCGCATTAACACTTACCACTGACAATTTTGTTGCTTTGTTCGTTGCAGGTAAAGCAACAATAGCCACAACATTATTTGAAAAATCTGGCGTAACAATGTCGTTAGTCATTGTCTTTGCCACACCCAGATACTTATCAAAATCGGCTTTATCAGCTAATACCATCATAACCGTCTCGTCTCCAATATCATTCTTTGGGAAATAATTCTCCAGAACAGTATATTCAATATTTGCAGGGGCATTCTCTTCAGCCTGAACTCCCTGCTCTATTTTTGCTGAGCTCTTAGAATTCCCTCCACACGAACAAAGCCCAATGACAATCAATACTACCATTGTCCACAAATTATTACTTTTCATTTTTCTTTTTTTATTTAGAATACGTCCATAAAGTCCAATGTCTGCGTCATGCTCATCACCAAGACTAGTCACTTACACAAGTAAACTTCTGATACACAAATATCGTAAGCCTCAGTATTTAACTTCCTAGTTAAGACTCTTGACATTATGAGCCCACTCTATTTAGATGTTTACTCCACGCCAAATTTAAAAACCGTTGTTTTATCGAACTTCTCTCCCTCCTTCAGTACTACAGATGGGAATTCTGGACGATTAATCGAATCTGGATAAAACTGAGTTTCGATAGCTACTCCTGCATAACTACCAAATTTGCCATTTATCTCAGGAATATAATAACCGGTATATATCTGAGTCCCTGGAGTATTAGTCATCACATTTACAAACCTACCACTATTTCTATCCCTAAGAATTGCAATCTGTTTAATCGAACCACTATAGTTGTCGACAAGATAATTATTGTCGTAGCCCACTTCCAAGTGCTCTGGAATATCTCTACCGATTACTTTTTCTTCTCTAAAATCGAAAGGCGTTCCCTCGACCGCCAGTATCCTTCCCGTTGGTATTAAGTCTATTCCCTCGGTCATCTGGCTTGCATTCATTTGCAATGTATGGTTAAATATATTTTCTTTACCACCACTTAGATTAAAGTACGAATGGTTAGTTAGGTTCACCACCGTGTCTTTATCTGTTGTTGCTTCGTACCTTATCACCAACTCACAGCTTTTATTTAGTATGTATGTAACCGAAACATTCAAATTTCCTGGGTAGCCCTCTTCCATATCAGGGCTAAATAGACTAAGTTTCAAAACCAGCTCGCTGTCCGACTCACTAGTTTCTGCACCCCACACTTTTTTGTCAAAGCCCACAAGCCCTCCATGTAAATGATTCTCACCATTATTAACCGCCAAAGTATAGTCTTTCCCATTCAAGGAGAAACGCCCCTTGGCAATCCTATTGGCACATCTGCCGATAATTGCCCCAAAATAAGGGCCAGAGCTCACATACTCCTCTGAAATATAATCCTCAAACTTATCAAATCCGAGAACTACATTATCGATATTTCCTTCCCTATCCGCCATATTTATGGCTGTAATTATTCCTCCATAATTTGATATCTTAACACTCATCTTCCCATTGTAAAGCGTAAAAAGCTCCACCTTATCGCCATCTTTGCTTATTCCAAAATTCTCTCTCGTAATATTCATCATTTCTCTTATTTATAATTTATTTCTATATATTCTGCATATCAATCAGCTCATTGGCTGCTACAAATGAAGACATTTCATTACTTAGTACCTTTTGTTTATAGTCATCCAAAACTCCTTTTACAGACTCGTTACTGAAAAACCGCTCTCGTAGCTGTTGCTCTATAGTTTCGTACATCCAGTACAGAGTCTGCTCCCGACGCTTCTTACTAAAGTAGCCATTCTCCTTTGTCTGGTTCATGTACTCATCAATCATTTCGTAAGCTTTATCAATATTCAGAGATTTCAAAGCCGAACAAGTTTCCACCTTTGGCGACCATTGAGAATCGCCCATTGGAAAAAGATGTAAAGCATTGGTGTACTGAACTTTTGCCTGATTAGCTCTCATGACATTATCTCCATCGGCCTTATTTATCAACATGCCATCGGACATTTCCATTATTCCCCTTTTGATACCTTGCAGCTCGTCGCCAGCGCCCGAAATCATTAACAAAAGAAAGAAATCCGTCATCGAATGAACAGCCGTTTCACTCTGCCCAACCCCAACAGTCTCAATAATTATAACATCGTAACCAGCAGCTTCGCACAAGAAGACCGTCTCGCGAGTTTTACGTGCCACTCCACCAAGCGAGCCTGCCGAAGGACTAGGACGAATGTAAGCTCGAGGATTAACCGACAGCTGCTCCATCCTTGTCTTATCTCCCAAAATACTACCTTTGGTCTGCTGACTAGAGGGGTCTATTGCCAAAACGGCCACCTTCTTACCAATGGATGTGAGGTACATCCCAAATGCTTCTATAAATGTACTTTTTCCTGCACCCGGAACCCCTGTTATTCCGATGCGAATGGAAGAGCCAGAATATGCCAAGCAGGCCTCTATTATCTCTTGGGCTTTCTCTCGATGAGCCTTATTATTACTCTCTACTAATGTTACAGCCTGACTCAGCACTGTTACATTGCCCTGCTTTATTCCTTCAATATAATAATCTGCAGATTCTACAGTTCTTTTTTTTGCAAGAAATCGGAGCACAGCATCATTGCTAACAGACTCCTGAGCCTCAACTCCCGCATTGACTTTCAATCCTTTATACTGAGGGTCATTCTCTAAATGATGATAATCCATACTATTCCCTCCTTCCCAAAATGCGCATTACTAGCAAAAGAAGGCTTACTATTGATGACAATGCCGCAACAAGATAGGTCCTAGCTGCCCATTTTAATGCATCAGCTCCCATTGTATGCTCCTGCGACGACAAGATTCTAGCCTGCTCCAACCACTTCAATGCTCTATTGCTGGCATCATACTCCACTGGCAATGTTATTACAGAAAACATAGTCGTAACTCCGTAGGCAATGACTCCTAACCACAAAACTAATGGACTATTAAAGATGCTCAAGGCAAATATACCTGCGATGATGAGTATATTAAACATTTTAGAACTAATATTTACAAGTGGCACCATATTGGAGCGCATCATCACCCATTTATAATCTTGAGCGTGCTGAACGGCGTGCCCACATTCGTGCGCCGCTACTGCTGCCGCTGCCACACTACATGTGCCATAAACACTCTCACTCAAATTGACAGTCCTTTTTCTCGGATCGTAATGATCAGTCAGTTGTCCAGGTGTAGAGATAACACGCACATCCGTTATCCCATTATCGGACAACATCTTACTAGCAACATCCGCTCCTGTCATTCCGTTGGATAAAGGCACCATGGAATATTGCTTAAACTTTTTTTGCAAGCGCCCTTGCACTATCGAGCTGATAATAGCAAAAACTACACCAGCAATTATAAATTCAGGATAAAACATAAATCTATTATCTTAAGTCTATTATGTCCACATTAGCATTCTTTGCCTTGTTAAAAGCAAACTCAGAGTCAGGAAGATTTGCATCTACCTTCAAGTTACTTATGTCAATAACATATTTACCTCCGTCACTACCATAAATTATCGCTTTGTCAATACTACTCTTGCTTTTATCGACGCTAAGCTCAACACTCTTAACTTCTCCATCACTATTCATTGGAACGAGCTTGATTGTTACTATCGACCCTTGCTCTGAAATTATGGAGCTCTTCATACCTTGCTCATGCACTTTAAAAATCTTTGAAGGATTAATCCCTCCTTCAACATCAGAAGCCTTTTCCAAGTTCACTTCACCCGAACCATCTATCATTGTCCACTGATTTTCGCCATCATTCCAGATAGTCATCCCAAACTCATTGGTATGCATCTTGAACTTGTCGCCTTTCAACAGTATCGAACCAGTGCTAGATTCATTTATACCAGCATCATCATTAAGCATTGTAAACCGAAAATCAGCACTCATGCCAGAGTACGATTTTATTTTAGCAGAAACCTCTGCCAACAGCTCCTCCGCTGTTGTCTGCGAATATACCATAGTGATTGCCAACAGCATCACTCCCATCATCATTATTGTTCTCTTCATACGATTATTTTTCTATCTAAATTAGCCCAAATATAGTGTTTTTATTCTTCGCGTAGCATTTGCTCTAAAGTTATCTCGTCGCTAATTAAAACCTGACGGGGTTTGCTACCCTCCGCTGGCCCAACAATACCAGCAGCTTCCAATTGGTCCATTATCCGACCTGCCCTATTATATCCAATGGAGAATTTTCGTTGAATCATAGACGTCGACCCCATCTGCCCTCCCACTACTATCTTGGCAACGTCTTCAAACAGCGAGTCCCTCTCGCCTAGGTCATTCAATGAAGAACCACCTTCCTCTTCGCTAGTGTATTCAGGGAGCATAAATGCAGTTGGATAACTCTGCTGATCTTCAATAAAATCAACAATATGTTCTACTTCTGGAGTATCCACGAACGCACACTGCACCCTAATCATCTGATTCCCTTGACTTATCAACATATCACCTTTACCTATTAGCTGGTTTGCTCCAGGCGCATCCAAAATTGTACGAGAATCAATCATCGATGCTACCTTAAAAGCAATACGCGTCGGAAAGTTTGCTTTTATTATCCCTGTAATAATATTTGCAGACGGACGCTGTGTGGCAATAATCATATGTATCCCCACAGCTCTTGCCAATTGTGCTATACGAGCTATAGGTAGCTCTATCTCTTTACCTGCTGTCATTATTAGGTCTGCAAATTCATCTATCAGCACTACAATGTAAGGCAAGTATTTATGTCCATTTGTAGGATTCAAACGTCGTGATATGAATTTGCCGTTATACTCTTTTATATTTCTGCTACCTGCTTTTTTCAGCAAGTCGTAGCGAGTATCCATCTCTATATTCAAAGAATTAAGAGTACTCTTAACCTTCTGGACATCAGTAATTATAGGCTCTTCCTCATTAGGAAGTTTTGCCAGATAGTGCTTTTCTATTTTCGAATATAAACTCAACTCCACCTTTTTGGGGTCGATCATAACAAATTTCAGTTCTGCAGGGTGTTTTTTGTACAACAAGGACGTAATAATAGCATTCATACCTACAGACTTACCTTGACCTGTCGCTCCAGCAACCAAAGCGTGTGGCATCTTTGCCAAATCAGCACAAAAAGTCTCGTTAGAGATTGTCTTGCCCAGCGCAAGTGGCAATTCCGCTTTCATAGTCTGATATTTCTTAGATGCAATGATAGAACGCATCGACACTATCTCGGGGTTCTGATTTGGCACTTCTATACCTATCGTTCCTCGTCCTGGTATCGGTGCTATTATACGTATACCCAGAGCCGCCAAGCTCAATGCAATATCATCCTCCAAGCCCTTAATCTTGGAAATACGAATACCTGGAGCAGGTACTATCTCATACAAGGTAATGGTTGGTCCTATTGTTGCTTTTATTTTTACGATTTCAATTTTATAATGTTTAAGCGTCTCTACTATCTTATTCTTGTTTGCAAGTAGCTCTTCTTCGGTTACTTTAGCTTCTCCCGACTGATGATCTACTAGAAAATCTAAAGATGGGAACCTGAAAGTAGACAAATCCAGACGAGGATCGTAATCTTCTGATGGCAACGACTTTAGCTGCTTTTCGTTTGCTGGTGGCGATACCTCAAAGTTGTCAACATCCTCTTTCTTTGCAGTTTCAGTCTCAAAATCAATATCCGACGAAGTGCGCACGAGCTCTAACAGCTTGGGGTCTAGCAATTCTGGCTGTATGATATCGCCACTATCCGTATGACTTCCTGATTCCGAAGTGTCCTCACCAGAAGTATCTACACGCGATTCTGAGCTTTCAATATTGTCAGTTTCTACAGTCTGAACTTGCTCTTCGATATCAGACACTTTATTAAGAGGGCTTACATCATTTTTTCGATATGATCTATTAGGCTCCTCACCTTTCTCAGCCACCTGCCTTCGAGGTTCCAGCAGGCTTTTAATGAACGGAAGAACTCTATTAAATGCAAGTATCAAAATCACGAATAATACAAAAAGTACAAGTAAAAAAGATACCACTCTCCCACACATGGTTATTAACACCCTGCTCATTCCATAGCCATACTTTCCCGAAAGATAAAATAATTCGGTGTTGTTATTGGGCACAAATAACCCTAGAAATACAGACAACCAAAACATTGCTCCCACCAGAAACACTATCCTTACAAAGGCTTTTTTTGGCTTATTGGCACATAGTTTTGTACCAATGTAAAATAATATTACGACTAAAAAAAAGGCCCCCAAACCGAACCCCCTGTTAATACACATGTCGCTAAAATAATTGCCAATATGTCCTCCTCCGTTTTCAGTCGCAGCATCGGTCTTGTGCACTTGTTCGCTTATTGGCACATTCAGCTTACTCTGATCATGCTCTCCTGTATAGAAGTAAGAAATGAAGGAAAGCAAACAAAAAGCAGATAATATTAAAAATAAAATTCCAAGAATCACTCGGATTTTTTCAAATTTACTTACGCTATCCATGTCCTTCTTCTGCCCTCTTGATGTTCCCATACTTTGTTGTCTATTGCTATTCACCTAAATTATTTTTCATTTTTAAATCGTGCCTGAACTAAAAAGCCAACACAAACGCCCGTAAATACTGCAAACTAATAACTTACACACACAAATAACTAATTTACAAAATGAACATAACGCCGATATTTATGGGGCCCTAAATAACTACACCTTTTATTTTTGCTGCCTCATACAGCAAGTCTACTGCTCGCAAAACAGAAAATGCCGACACATCAACCATCATACTAAAAGATGTTTTATGCTTCACTATACTATGCATTGAGTCTCTGAAATAATCACGAGCCTCTTCTGTTTTATTTATAAAAGCGGTCGCCTGCTTGAGGTCGTAATCATGAGCCTTCTGTATATTGCTCAGACGCCATGCGTAGTTAGCCTCCAGCCTAACATGCAAGGCGTTAACAATATCTGAATCTATAACATTCGCCGCTCTTCCAACTATTATGCAATGCCCTGAATTTGAAAATGCTCGAACTACATCAAATACTGTTTTTCTCACAACCGATGGTGTAGCAGCATGTGGGTCTCCAAATGCCAACAACATCTCTTTCAAAATATCATCGCTTGTTTCGGCAAGCAACTTAGAGTACAATTCATCATTATTCATGGAAAGATGCCTTGCGCTCTCCTGAAATACCTCTTTACTCAAAACCCTCCACGGTATATGTGAATGCTCATTTATCCGATCACAAAGCAACCGCGCTATCTTCATTCCACCACAGCCCGTTTGTCGAGATATAGTTATAACTGGCCCTGAAACTCGCTGTTCTTTCTCTATTTCTTGTTTATTCTTTTCTAAACGTCCGTTCATATACTCAAGAAGCGAATGTACCATACTATTGTTTATTTTTTAGTTACTCTCTCTACAAAAATCAGAGCATAAAGTTATCAATATTTTTAATATCTACACCTATTTTCAACATCATTTTTCTCCACTTGCTTACTGAGCCTCTTAATTAGATTCTGTCTATAAAGCCCAATATCTGCGCTATGCTCACTTTGCGAATTAGTCATTTACACAAGTAAACTCCCAATTCACAAAGTTTCACAAGCCTTGATATTAAACTTTATAGTTCAGACTCCCGATATTATAGACAAACACTAATTATTAGTATTTTCTGCTTAACTTCGCGGACAAATAAAAATTATAAAAACAATGCTTATCAAAAGAATTGTAATATTTCTCAAGGGAATCATGATGGGGGCAGCAGACGTTATACCTGGCGTATCAGGAGGCACAATAGCTTTTATATCTGGAATTTACGAAGAATTGATAGAGAGTATAAACTCTATAAACCTGAAAAACACCAAGTTGCTATTCAGTCTAAAACTCAAACAGTTTTGGAAAGCAATCAACGGAAATTTTATCCTTCCTCTGCTTCTCGGCATCATGTTTAGTATATTGACTCTTGCCAACAGCATAAGCTCGATTATGAACGCTCAAGAAGAAACTAAAGAAAAAGTACTCCTCTGGTCATTTTTCTTCGGCCTAATAGTGGCTTCGGTAATTTACATGGGAAGAATGATTAAAAAATGGGATGTTAAAAGCATTTCATTCTTAGCTTTTGGATGCATATTTACTCTTACAGTATCAATGCTTTCGCCAACAAATGGCCCTGATTCTCTTTGGTTTATATTCATTTCGGGCATCATTGCAATTTGCGCTATGATTCTCCCTGGCATCTCTGGATCTTTTATTTTACTGCTGATAGGAGCTTACTCAATCATTTTTGGTAAAATATCAGGTCTCTTGGAGGGCATCAGGACAATGGATAGTAGCATGATTGCCTCAAACATTATACCCTTGTCAGTTTTTATATTGGGTTGTGCTATCGGCATCATAAGCTTTGCCAGACTTGTAAGCTGGCTATTCAAAAAGCATCATAATTCCACAATTGCTCTTCTTACTGGGTTCTTACTGGGTTCGCTTTTAAAAATATGGCCATGGAAAGAAACTGAACAATACCGAACAAACTCACACGGGATAGAAATACCTTACATACAGACTAATATATGGCCATCAGAATTTGCAGAAATAAATGGTGACAGCTATTTAATACTTGCCATTCTATTTGTAATCTTCGGATTTGCCATTCTATTTGGAGTCGAGATGCTAGGAAACAAACTAAAAAATAAAACTATAAACAGATGAAACCTTCATGCAGTAGGCTATAGGCCGTAAACTATAAGCCTAACTAGTGTTTGTCCATAATGTCGGGAGTCTGAACTATAAAGTTAAATATCAAGGCTTGTGAAACTTTGTGAATTAGTCATTTACACAAGTAAACTCCTAATTCACAAAGTGAGCATAACGCAGATACTGGACTTTATAGACGGACTCTAACTACACACAGGAGGATGATTAATAAACCAGCAAAAGCAAAGCCTATGGCTTACAGCTTATTGTAGAATTTTAAACACATGAAATTATATGGTCTAATTGGATATCCATTATCACACTCGTTCTCAAAAACATTCTTTAATGACTTCTTCTCTAGCAAAAAAATAAATGCTAAATATGTCAATTATGAAATTGAAGATATAAATGCTCTGAGACTCATTCTAGAAGAAAATAAAGATCTCGTGGGACTAAATGTTACCATTCCACATAAAGTCAGCATAATACCATTCCTAGATAAAATTGATGATAGTGCACAAAACATCGGAGCTGTAAATGTCGTAAAAATCTTAAAAAACGAAGGTAAGGTTACACTTCATGGGTATAACAGTGATATTTTTGGATTCGTAGAAAGCCTTAAACCCTTTTTAATGCCACACCACAACAAGGCTCTAATACTAGGAACCGGTGGCGCATCAATGGCTGTTGCAAAGGGCTTAGACTCTTTGAATATCAGATACTCCTTTGTATCAAGATTTCCCAAAGAAAAAACAATTACATACAACGATTTAAACAAAGATATAATAAGCAAGACTAACATCATTGTAAACTGCACACCTTTAGGCACATACCCAAACATGGATTCTTGCCCACCAATACCTTACAAACATCTAAATAAACAACACCTGCTCTACGACTTAGTTTACAATCCTGCAAAAACAAAATTTCTCAGGCACGGAGAGAAGCAAGGCTGCCAAACAACAAATGGAGCTAACATGCTTAAGCTCCAAGCATTAAAGGCTTATAGCATATGGGATACAGCTCATTATTTATAGTGGAAAATCTTTTTTGTTCGTCAAACTGCACGTTTTAAAATGTTTTTATTAACTTTGCAGTCGCAATTACGGGTGTAGCTCAGTTGGTAGAGCACTGGTCTCCAAAACCAGGTGTCGGGAGTTCGAGTCTCTCCTCCCGTGCAAGGCTAAAAAAGGACGATAAAATCGTCCTTTTTTACTTTCTTTCCAAGGGCTAAGCTATAGCCCTAGCTCTTTCATTATCGAATCTATCTTTAGCTCTGCTTCCTCCACCCTTGCATCGTATTCATCTATAGAGTCTAATGAGTCTCCTGCCATCTCAAAATAGAACTTTATCTTAGGCTCTGTTCCCGAAGGCCTTACGGTAATCTTCGTCTTGCCGTCTGTGAAAAACTGCAATACATTTGAAGGTTCTTCGAATCCTTCCAATTTAAAGACTTCTCCCGTCAAGCACCTACGTCCTTCTAGCTTCTGAAAATCTTTAAAAACACGTACTTTGTCGCCGAAAATGATCGCTGGAGGATTATTGCGAAGCTTATCCATAATCTGTTTAATCTCGGATTCTCCCTTTTGTCCCTTACGCACCACATACTTCATGCGTTCGTAAGAAAAGGAATGCTCCGTATAGATACCTCTCAACACATCATATAAGCTCTTTTCTTGGTGCTTTGCCCATGCTGTTATTTCTGCCATTAAAGCACAAGAAGTAACGGCATCTTTATCTCTAACAAAATCTGAAGGCATGAATCCAAAGCTCTCTTCCCCGCCACCAATGTATTTTAGCTTTCCTTCGTTCCGCTTAACTATCCTTGCGATATATTTAAATCCAGTGTAAACATCATACAACTTCACTGAGAATTTCTTTGCCAGCTCGACAACGAGTTCTGTTGTCACAATTGTCTTGACTACAAATTCATTACCTTTCAGCAGCTTGCGCTCGCTGTACTGATTCAATATATAATAAAGAAACAGCAATAAGGTCTGATTTCCATTGAGTATTACAAATTCGCCCTTGTCATTTTTGCATGCTACACCAATGCGGTCTGCATCTGGATCCGAAGCCAACACTACGTCAGCATCAACATCCTTACCCTTATCAAGAGCCATTTGCATTGCCGACACTTCTTCCGGATTAGGAGATTCAACTGTGGGGAAGTCTCCACTAACTACATTCTGAGCATCTACACTAAATATATTAATGAAGCCATAAGCCCGGAGTGCTTTAGGAACCATATATACACCCGTTCCATGAATAGGTGTATATACAATCTTTATGTCCTTATGCTCTGATATTATGTCAGGATTTATTGATACCAATTTCGATGCCTCGATAAATTTACTATCGACCTCCTCTCCTACAATTCTAATAAGAGACTCGTCAAAATTAAAGTTAACATCTTCGGGCTTAATCTTGCCAACTTCCTGAATAATAAGACCATCATGAGGAGCAACAACCTGCGCTCCATCTTCCCAATACACTTTATAACCATTATACTCCTTGGGGTTGTGGGACGCTGTAATTACAATGCCACTCTGACAAGCATACTCTCTTATTAAGAATGACAACTCTGGAGTAGGTCGCAAAGACTCAAACAATAATGCTTCTATTCCATTTGCGCTAAATATCTCTGCACATTTCCGAGCAAAAAGGGAGCTATTGTTTCTACAATCGTAGGCTATACCCACCTTTATGCTTCTTTGGTATGTGCTTTTCAAATAATTGCACAATCCTTGCGTGGCCGAGCCTACAGTATAGATATTCATTCTATTAGTGCCTGCTCCCATAATCCCTCGCAAACCACCTGTTCCAAATGCTAAATCCTTGTAGAAAGCATCTATCAAACCAGACTTATCTTCAGCATTCATAAGCCTTTCGACTTCATCTCTTGTACCTTTATCATAGACATCAGACTGCCACGCCTGTGCCTTAACCATTACTTTTTCTAATAAATCACTCATTTTGTTGAATTTTACCTTATCAAAAATAGTTCTAATATAATTCATATCAAAAAAAAGTGAGCCAAAATTTTGACCCACTTTCTTCAATATGAATTATGAATTACAAAGATTGAATGACTCCATTCTCAACGTATCGTATCTTAGGCGATTTAAAACCTAGTTGCTCCATAAAACTGACAGCATCTGTTCGCGTCCTAAAATAACCTATCATATGATGATATTTATTTCCTTGTTTTATATAATGTGCGTAGCCAAGCTCATCACGGTCCTTTGACTTAGCTCCTATAAGTCTATTGTATGAAAGCACTTCAACAGTATAGTAAGTTTTGGGGTTCTCAAAGGGATTCAAACTCAATGCCAACATAGATATTTCAGGGTTCTTGTCGCTTATGTTTGTTATATCAACCCTCCGATTTTCTCTATGACTAGATTCCGAACACCTAACTCCATTTCCACAATTGTTAAGGAGTCTTCTCTCACCATAACCTATTCCGTAAAGACGTTCAAAGCTAACTCCCTTTATCATTAGATATTTAATTGCAGACCAAGCACGTTTCCACGACAACCACTCGTTGTATTCATCTTGTCCACGCGAGTCTGTATGAGCAGCCAATGATGCTTTAGTATTAATATACTTAGGATTCATCATCATATCAAAAACCTGATCTAACTTATATGCTGCTTCTGGAGTTATATCCCAACTATCTAAATCAAAATTTATATTCAAATTCGAGGGGAGGTCTACCTGAGCATAAGCGATTTCTAAATCAGTAGGTGGTGGCAATGGTGGTTCTTTACAAATCGCAATTTTCAATGGATTATCAACATATTTTATAAAATCAGCCAAAGGGACCTCAATAGCATTCTCTATATAACCATCGGCTTGAACCGTAATACGTATATCCTGTGATGCCAATTTCACTTCACTGAGTCCTTCTTCGCTAGTGGCAGTCTCGGCAATAAAAACATTATCTAAATTATCAATTTTTACAGTAGCTCCTGCGATGGGCGTAGGCTCATCAACAGAGGATTCACAATCGTAGACTAATACTTGAAAACTTGTTGCTTTAAAACGGAAGCCATAAATATCATCGCTTCCTGCACCACCTTCTCTATTAGAACTAAAGAAGCCTATTCTTTTATCAAAATCGTAAGCCACACCAAAATCATCATAAGCAGAGTTAACAGGAGTTCCAAGATTAACAACATCTCTAGATCCATTTAAAAACCCTTGAACCAAGAAAACATCTAGTCCACCCAATCCAAGTAGACCATTGGAAGAAAAGAACAAGTCTCCGTCGCTGTTTATGAATGGGAAGACCTCTTCTCCTGCAGTATTTATATAGCTTCCAAGATTAACGGGTTCCGACCAACCAAACTCATCTCCTGTACATACATACAAGTCACTTCTTCCATAACCTTCCTCGTCATTCGAGGCATAAACTAAGGTACGTCCGTCTGTAGAAATAGCAGCATGAGCCACCATGTTATTTGGGTCGTTATAAGGGAATTCTGTTATTTTCGTCCACTTCCCATTTTCATCACGATTTACGATTTGGATTTTCGTATTTACAACACCATTCTTATCCCCTTTAATTTTCTTATCACTTTCTTCTTTGTAAAAACTGCGAGATACATAGATCGATTGTTCATCACCAGAAAAAACAGCTGGTCCGTCGTGATATTCTGTGTTTAGTTCCTCGTCAAAAGCTTCGACCTTTGTTAGCTCTCCTTTGTCATTCATCTGAGCATAATACAAATCAAGAAAGGCATTACCATCTCCTGCAAAGATACTCCCTTTGGAAGAACTGTTTAGCCTACTCGATGCAAAAACGATCCCATTGCCATAAAATGTTGGAGCAAAGTCGGCTTGTTTTGAGTTTATATCAAGATTAAAGATATCAACGTCATAAACTCCATCTTTTAGACTCTCTCGACGAGAAAATTCTTGTTTCCACGTATTTAGAAGAGGGTACAACTCTGAATCTGATGCATTGCCAACATTGTTGTCAAGTACACGTTTTGCCTCAACATCATTATTTAGCATTAATAGTATCTGAAAATATGTAAACACATCATCACCTTCCAAACCGCCTGCTCTTTCTAAGGAAGCAAAAAACCTGGCAGAACTCTGGTAGTTACCGATTTCATAGAAAGAATTAGCTGCACGCTTTAGGTACAATGGATTTCGTGCATCTTTCTTCAACAATTTTGAATACGCATCTGCCGATTTGACATAAGACAAATCATTCCAATACCGGTCAGCCTGCAGAGCACTTTGTGCATTAAGCAAGCTTGCAGATATAAAGGATAGCAACAGTACCGTAGATATCTTAAGAATCAGTTTCATCAGTTTATATTTTGTTTTTAATTGTCAGATGTATCTCGCCAATTTTAATCATGCTCCCATGATGAGGACCTGATGCTAATGGCTTGTCTCACGTATTTTATATTTTATTCTTCCTTGCCACATGCATTCCACCAACTTCTGTCATATCTCCTTGTAGAGTTCGACTCTATAGTTCATTCGTTCATGTGTGCTTAATATTTCAACTAAAAAGTTGTGTGCTTATTCTAGAAACGTCGAGGCGTTCTAAACTTAATGCTCTTCTTATACCTATACCTAAGCATTACTTCATGTGTTCCTCCAAGATTCTGACTATCTTTGTCTATGGCAAACTCATAAGCATAGCCTAACTCTAAATTAGGGGATATATTCATTATCAGATGAGCGCCAACAGTATTATCATATCTAAAGTTTGCACCTACCCATGCCAAATGGTATAAAAGAAAACTTGCATTCAGGTCAAAAGACATAGGGGCATTATCGACATACTTAAGCATGTACGAAGGCTTAAAAGCCACATTTTGTGACAGTTCCCAATAATATGCTCCGAAGTGATAGAAGTGCATTCTACTCTTATATATAGAACCATCTAGGCCGTTAAGACCGTCTGTAACCATTGGATTTTCCAATAAAGACAGTGTAGACAAACCAAAATAGAATTGCTCGCCATACCAATATAAACCCAGGTCAAAGTTGAAGTTTGTTCTTGACCAAGAAGTATTTAGAGGTTCTCCCTCGTTAACAACACTATTGAATTTTGTATTATCAAAATTGACATTGTTCACTCCGAGCTTTATACCCATTGAAAGAAACTGTCCTTGCTGATTTAGCTTTACTTTTGCAGCTAAATCGACTGCCCCTCCAGCATTGGTTCTTGCCCCAATTTGGTCATACTCGGCATTTACTCCCAATGATAAGTTTTTCCAAATCGGCGACTCCAATGTTAAGAATCCAGTTATAGGAGCCCCATCAATATTTGTCCACTGATTTCTAAATATTGCCGATGCAGCCATCTCTCCATTCGTTCCAGCATAAGCAGGGTTATAAGAAAGCGGATTGAACAGATACATCGTATTCTGAACTTTCTGTTGTGCAAAAACCCCTTTGCATGCTAGGAACGATAGAGCTCCTAGCATTATACAAAATCTTAATTTCCTTAAATATATCATCATCCCTATATTTCAATCAAATTAATAAACCACTTCCATAAAGCCTTTCACAACCTCGTTATTACCTTCTTCTCCTAGGTCAATAACCCAAAAGTATGTTCCTGCTGGAAGTGTTCCTTTACCTATACAATTTGCGGTATTACAACTAGCACCCCAATCATTGGCGTAATTTGTATTTTCGAACACTAAGTCTCCCCATCTTCCATAGACTTTGATACTATGATTTGGGTATCTTTCAAGACCTTCTATTAACCAGGTATCATTATTTCCGTCATTGTTTGGAGTAACAAGCTGACCTACCATAATATCTTTCCTACAGTTCACTTCAAGAACCACCTGACAGTCGGCCAACGTATCCAAGATAACGCTACCTGCAGCATCCACGGCTCCTCCTGCATTAGGGACTAGAGCATATACATTGACGGTGTAATATTTCTCGAAGTCACTAGGTAATATGTCTGTAATATACTCTCCAGTCTCAGGGTCTTGAACCATTATAGTCAGATCATAATCCTCTGCTCCACCACTAAACTCAACTAGAGCTTTAATATTTGGTATCGAGAAGTCGCAATTTTCTCCTCCATACACTGACAGAGTATCTGGACAATCTAACATTAGCGGATCATTTGTTATCGTAAAGGATGTATCTATAGTACAAACATCAGGATTCAAGTTAGATAAGCTGTCGGTTACTTGCTCATCATTTTGATAATAGTAATATCTGGAAGAGTCCATAACAAATACGTTATAATCTCCAGCTGCCAAAGAGTCGTAACTCAAGAAATATCTATGAGTAGCATCCTCTTGCGACCATATCACTGAATCGGTAAGGAAATCATCACAAGTTTCAAGTGTAGGATCGCAATTTTCAACAACAATAGCATAATATGGGTCTCTACCGCCTGTAATTCTAAGCTCTAGCACACCGTTATTTTGTCTATCGCTAGTAACATTATGCAGACTGATTTCGTTGACAACAATTGGGTCAGGTCTAACAATACTATAGGTATTGATAAATGTATCCTTAGCCAGGTCGATGACACGCAACTGGTAAACACCTTCCAAAGGAGAGAACGTAGTGTCTCGTTCTGCCGCAAGCGTTCCACTGTAAATAACAGTCTCTGAGCCTATTGCATCATCTTCTATCTTTGTCAACAACACCTCATAAGGTTTAGATCCATCTCTGATGTCTAAGTAGATACCTCCATTGTTATCACCATTACATACAATTGGCAACAATGAATCAAACACTTCAAGAGGACTTCCAAGCACTACTAGCGCAACATTAAAGTAGGACGTGCCTGCAACACAATGTTCTCCATTAGCTGGTACAACATACGTGTAAGTATACTTACCTACAGGATATTTTACTATATCTTCTAAATCAAGTACAGTAGAGTTTATTACATTAATACTATCTACTGTCCAATAACCCTCAAGAGGACTCAACTCTACATAATCAAGTAGATTAATTGGCCGTCTATCTTCGTGTCTGATAGTATCGACAACATCCGCGTTTTCTGTCGGCACAGAAACATTCAAGTCATCTGTTAGCGTAACCTTAACCGTAACTGGAGCTACACCCATTAAGCAAGGATTTCCATTGTCGGGTGTAAATGTAAATTCGTAAACGCTCTCTGCTCCGTTATTATCAGCCACATACTGAGTTTTGCCGTAGAATATTCCCGTACTAGCATCGAAGTAATCAAGAGAAGATTGCGACGCCCAAGCCCCACTTCCGTAGTATCCCAATACATTATTTAGATTAATTTGTCCAGCGCTCAAGTAGCAAGAGTAAAACTCTTTATCCGTAAGATTTACAATATCATTGCCAGTAAACACGCTCAAGTAGATTGTATCCTTATACGTAGTACCTGTACATAAATCATCTGTGAAAGAATAGATGATTTTGTAAGTTGTATCTACATCTGAGGCTATAATAGAAGGGAAGTTACTAGGAGAGAAGCTCTCGACTTCCGAACTAGTTAACTCTTTAAGACTTTTATTCGATGGATTTTCCAATTCATACTTAACATTAAGACCCAATTGTGATGGTATAACATCGCTCAAATTAATTGTATGAGTATAACACATTGATGTCAACAAGTCAATCGTACCAAACTCAAGAAGTTCCTCAATTGATAAATATATATTTGTTTGTGCTCCTTTAACAATTCCACAATCATTTCTGTCCTTAGTATAAGTAGCAGTAAAGGTGTAGAATCCAGGCACTAAAGTTCTTGCATCTAGCACACCACTAGTGTCTATAAAGGACTGAGCTGCAATGTCATTGCTTGTCCATCTAACATCGCCATCTGAAAATGATGTGTTCAGATATCTATTTAGATTGTAAACTGTAGCCATCTCACTATTACACAATCTAAGAGTATCACCTCCGAGCTCTGCAAAATTGATAGTAGATTCTTCTATCACAATTTCAATCCTATTGCTTGCTGCTACACCACAAGATGATGAACTTCTTGCTTCAAAAACAAACTTTCTATAACTAGATGTCAATACATCTCTCATACTAAAAACTCCAGTTGCACCATCCAGGGACTCATCAATTAAATCCTGGAGGTCGGTAGGCTGTGTGGCATAATCTTTTAACTTCCATCTTCCCAATACTCCTCCTATAACATCATTAAGATTTATCATGTCTGGCAAGGTCGAAGAACAAAAGCTAACACGCTCTGAACCAGTATTGCTCAAATCATAAGGAACATCATCCAAGTTGAAATAAACAAATCCAGAGTCTACATCACATACTCTGTTATCATCAATTTTGTAGTAGAACTGTGTTATATCTTCATCCCCCACAGTAACGGAGTTTGCATTCGTAGCGCTCAATCTATTACCAGTATTGTCATACCAAGTAATATAGCTAGTATCAATAGGAAGAGATAGAATTGTTGCCCATAAATTGACTTTATTACTCTCACAAACAGAGAAAACAAAATCTTTAAGTGCAGAACCAGGAAATAAATCGATTACAACACTGATAGTATCACCAGGATATAATCCACAGACACTCCTAGATGGCAAGAAATAATACTCATAGCGTCCAACTGTTTTTCCAGATGGGTTAAACACAGACGAGCAATCATCTCCATCTGTTGCATCTACCCAAACACCAGTGTTGGGGGGCAGTTGCAATTCTGTAATTGTATTAAGATTAATCGGAAAGACCTCATTTATACAAAATGCAGTATCAAAAGTATATTTTGTACCTATATATTGTGCCTCTACACTGGCATATGATGCTAAAAAGACAAATGCCAGTATACACAATCTCAATATCCTATAAAAAACTCTCATAAGTATTTTTTTTTCTTCCTAATTATTCTCCTTAAACCCTAAAATCCATTACTATAATACACTCCTAAAATTGCTGTGTTATGTCTTCTCCAATGATAATCGTAACAGTCACTGGTTTCAAGTCATTTTCATCGATACATGCATTCCTAGCACTAGGTGTAAAAGTAAATACATAAGTCTGGTCGCCAACAGCGCCACTACTCAGTAGATCTTCTTGGTATTGTTTTTTGCCTTTAAAAAACAGTCCAGTATTTTCCACAATAGTAGTACTACTTGGTACTATAAGATTTCCTCGATTATCTACAGTAAAAAGGTTTGACAACACCTCACTCTGAACTGTCCATTTTCCATTAACCCCAACCACTCCGAGTATATCAGATATATTTATTTCGTCAGTACCTATGTAGCTACAGAAATATCGTTTCTGATTGTTCAAAGTCAAGCCCTCATCGTGAAGTGTCAAGAAGAAATTGGCTGTGTCTGTTCCACACGCTACACTACTTCCTATGAATTTATAAGTAAACACATGCGACTGATTGGACTGCAAGGAATTAATTGAAGGGTTGTATGCTAGAGCATCATCTCTAGATATTATCTGACCACCATAATAAACATCCCAGTTATTTGGATTTATATGTTCATTAAAAACATTATACAAATTAATTGTTTCTGAGGTATTCGCACACATCTGACGAGCTGCATCAACGATTTCTACAGCATCAGAGATAGTAATGGTAAATTCAGCATTAAGACCTGCCAATCCACACAGTTCCTGTGCTGACTGAGAAACGTAATACTTAAGGGTGTAGTTTCCAACATCTGCACGCAGAGTAGAGAAGATACCATTATCCACATCAAAGGGGGTCATCATCTCGTCTACAGGAGCTCCATTATAAAAAACATCCCATGTTCCTGACGAAGCTGGCAATGAAATATTATTTATCAGAGAAAACAAGTCTACAGAACCGTAATTCTCACAGAACGTGGCATCTGTCCCTACGAAATCTGCTATCAAGTCATTTTTAATTGTGAGTGTCAGTATTGTAGATGTATCTACAGTTCCACTCATGCAAAACTCTTTTTTATATTCGTACTTGAACACATATTCTCCAACTTGTGGGAAAGTCTGTCCTGTCCCAGCTGTAATCGACAATGTTCCCTGCTCATCTATGTTCATATAATCTGCGTTAATCAATGGAGAACTAGAAGAGATTACTGTCCACTTTCCATTATAAATATCTTGCGAAATACCAATGATTTCATTCAAGTTGGGATTACTTGGTGTTGCAATATTTCCCATACATGTAAGTCTAGAGATTGTTTCTGGTAAGAACTCATGCTCCGATTTCTCCCCGACTTCAAGTATTAAGAAACCATCATTACAGCTAAGTCCGTCTCGAGCCACAGTATATGAAAAAACTATGCTTTGCCCCTCTCTGCCTGCGGTGTTGTATGTCTTAGCCTTTGTGTTCAGATTTTTATCTGCAGGCATAAGTGGCTCATTTTGTTCATTTAGAACTGTCCATGTTGCGCTGTCAATACTTGTCTGTGGAAAATTTTGTGATTTTAGGATAGCACTGAGGTTTACAAGCTCCCCACCACAAGCAAATCGACTTATGGTTTTGGCTCCAGATTGTATATCCACGACTACCCTGATAAAGTCATCTCTATTTATACCACAAAACTGAACAGCGGTGGCAACGTAAATAAATTCGTATTTACCAGAAGCTCGTCCCTCGACTGTAAAAATTGATGAGCAATTTTCTTCAATAATATCGGCATTTACTGGTATACTATTGTCAATATGAGAACTAGGAACTATTCTTAGCCAATACCCTGCATTAGGGCTTAGTTGCATCCCTGTACTTTTCACCAAATTAACTGGCTCGTGCTGATCTTCACAAATATAAACTGTCTTTTCAAAAACATAATTTGCTTGTGAATAAGCTGCAACGACAGACATCGCAACCAAAATAAGCCCCATTACTATTCCTTTAATTCTCATAACTAAGTTCTTTTATTCAAACTGTTGTCTACATTAACTTAAACAACTTGACCTTATCATTTTCCCCTCTCAAGTTCTTATTATCTAAGAGATACATTTTTACATATTTGTATTCTCCGATTTTTCCTCAAATAAATATATAACCTACTTAACGGTTACTTTTTCGGTTTACTCATAAATAAAATATGAATAAACAGCCCCTTACAATGATTTATGGTGTCATTGTATCACCTATCACAACCTTAACAAGCACCTCATCCGTCCCTGTCAAGCAACTCTCTTCATTGCTAGCCTTAAACGTAAATATGTAATCTATTTGTCCACTCTTCGACGGATTGTTTAAAACATACTGGTCTAGACCTTTGAAATACACACTTCCGTCGACAGCTGCTCCTGTATGGGGAGTACCATCAGACTTAACAACATTGTGAGAATCAATAGAATTAGAACTAGGTTGTGCTGTCCATGTCCAGTGCCCTTTAATTCCTGCAAATCCTGCAATATTAGAGATATTTATAAAGTCTGCTCCATTAGAGTAACAGAAGTATATCTCAACAGCTTCATCTCCAATGACAATAGTATTTTTCACTGTTATATATAAAGATGCAACAGAAGTCCCACATGTTTTCGCATCGTTAGAGTAATCTAAAACATACGTTTGGTTGCCTCTAAAATTGTAGTCAGAAGGAATAAAAGAAGCAGCCTCGCTAGCACTAAGCTCTTTACCACTAATGGACCAAACGCCATCTTGTTCTTCAACTGGCTCATTCAGAAGTGAGAACAAATTCAACTTCTGCCCTAAAGACTGGTTACAAATTTCCAAACTTTGGGAAATTAGATTCGATGGTAGCAATAAATCTATAGCTACAACAAACTCTGTATTTGCCAATCCACATAATTTTGTGTTCACTGAGCTAACCCTATACTTAAAATAATAGGTGCCAGAACGCACTTCAGGCAAGGATGCATAGAACAAATTGTCCTTCTTTATGTCTGCTCCCAATGCACTGTTAATATCTTTATAGCCAACTAGGACTTTTCCATCAAAATAATAAACAGAATCTAACCAAGCACCTGCTGCTGCTGGCAAAGTAACTGGCAAATAATCATCTAGTGCTATAATTTGTGTATTTCCGCACTCAACTTTGTCGATTGTATCAACAACAAAGGGCAAAAGATCATCTGTAACATTTAAAGTAAGCGTGGCAGTCTTAGTTTCTTGAATATTGTCGCAAGGATTTGTATTATATCCACTAAACTGGAAAACATATTCACCTGACTTCCAATAAGTATCAGCAAAATTTGCGCCTGTTGTATCAATAACACCACTAGGTGTATCATTTCTGTGAGAAGCAAACATCACTTCGCCACTAAGTTGCTTCCATTGCCCTGAGGGGCTATACAAAGCAGAATCAATTCCTGAAATTGTGTAAAGATCTAGAGGATCTCCAATTCCGAACTTACATATATTTAGTTGTTTTTTAGCGTCAAGAGGATCTAAGCCGTCTCTATCGGCAATATTTAAGACTAAAGAGTTAATGTTGCACGATAGTCCTGGTCTGAGCACCGTAAACTGTATCTCTACAGATTGCCCGTTTCTACCACCTGTATTGTAGATTCCATTAATAGGATCCAAATGTTCGTCGGTATTATTACCCACTATAGCAAAATCCACAACTGTCGAAGAGTTGACAGGAAACCCTTGGTAATAGGGCTGGATTATTGAGTAAAGATCCACATCTTCATCTGGACATGCATCCGATGAAATGTTCTTTGGATCAGGATTAATTTTCAGTGTAACTCTAACCATATCATCTGCGTTAATACCGCAGCCCTGATTTTGTGTTGCTACATATATAAATTCACATGTGCCAAGACTAGACTGACCAAGATTATATATATTAGTCTCGTCAAGCTGACTATTCTGCAATTCTTCTATAACAATTGCATATTTCTCGATAGGAACACATCCTACCTCTCCTGTAACTGGAGTAGTATTTAGCGATCCTGGAACTATTCGCACCCAGAATCCACCATTCAATGAAAGACCTAAGCCTGACTCAGTGCCTAAATCAATAGGGGTATAATCAGTTTCGCACCTATTGACGGTAACATCTTTAAACAAGTTCTTCCCACATTGCGCATTCACATCAATGGACAACAACACCATGCTGAAGAACACTAGACTTATAATCTTTTTCATTTCCTTATCATTTATTTTTTAGTATCATTCAAGAGTAGTATGTACTACTCTTGAATGATTAAAATCTCTTAGTTCAGAACTGTACTTATTTCAATTCAGTACCAACTATTATTGTTACTGTAGCAGTTTGTGTTTGACCACCACCAATGCTACAATCTGTTCCTGTATACGTGAACGTATATTCGCCAGTTCCAGCTCCATCTTCAGAAGCATTCAGAATAACATTAACGGTTCTGTTTCCATCTTTAATCTCCGTAACATTTCCACTAATACTCGATAAATATGTCCATTTTCCGTCAGCAAATTCACTACCAAGTATGTTTCCAATATTGATATTCTTAACATCATCTGAATATATACAGAAGTACTTGCTTCTATTATTTATAATGATATTCTTAACAAAAGACAAATAAACAGATACTGTATCAGCTCCACATGCGTCTGTCTCTTGACCTATCGTATACGCAAGCTGTCCAACAGGTCCATCTACTGATGCAAAAGACTTAAGGTTAAAAGCTTTTGCTTCTGCATCAGTTATCTCTTTATATCCATCAGCACCAGTTCCTCCTTTAGTATACCACCACTTACCTTCAGTTGTCTCTAGCAAGTTGTTCAAGTTGTAATTTGTAACAGGAGTGTTAGCACAGAATTGTCTTGAAACATCCGCTTGAGCTGGAGCTTTATCAATATTTATGGTGAAGTAAATTGAATCTGGATAAGTACAATCTGTTTCGCTAGTGGAGTTATAAGACCACTTGAAAACATGTTGTCCGACAGGCAATAGATTCAAGCTCAAAGTATTAGCATAAGTTATGCTTGCTGAGAAATCAGGAGCAGTCTTAGACTCCCAAGATCCGTTTGGCAACTGGTATCCAATCCAGCTATCAAAATCAAGAACGCCATTCGCATTATTACAGAATTCTTTTGTTTCGTTTTTGAATCCTGGCTGGTCGATATCTTCAAAGTTGATAGAAATTGTAGCTGTTTTAAATGCAGTCCCAGTTTCATCACTACAATTGCCAACATACTTATAAGTATATTGTGCAGCCTTCTTACCATTGTCAATAAAATATTTTTTAACGGCTCCCATAGAAACACTACCTGTTGATGATATCATAGGAGAGCTACCAACTTTAGTCCAAGTACCTTCTAGAGTTCCTATAACATTATCATCTAAATCAATGGAGTCAGTATCAGCATATTCGTCTTTGCCACAAAATGTTAATGTCTCGTCTGGAATTACAATTTCATCATTTGCATCATAGAGAATGAAAGTAAGCTGTCCTTTCATACAAGAAAGCTTATCTCCGTTAGACGGTCTTCTTGTAACTTCGTATTTAATATAGAGTGTGTTTCCACCTTTACCATCAATATCTAACATACCGCTAGGGACAGTAGAACCTTCAAGTAGTTCATCGCTTGCAGGATCCAATATCATATTAGTAAAAGTAACATCTGCAGCTTGGTAGTTTTTACCACCAATCTTTACTGTTACTTCTTTGTTTAAAATGTCCAATAAATTTAGAGGACCTTTATTCTCACATACTTTTTTAACAAGGTCGCCATTACTCACAACAGTAATTGTTGCTACAGATACACCTCCGATTGTGATTCCACAACCCTGATCTGCAGTAGAGCGGTACACAAAAGTGTAAGAGTTACCAACTATAGCGTTAGAAGCCATGAACATTCCACCTGGTAATTCAGTAGAATTGGAAAGAGGGAAATTACAAGTATCCGCTTTTCCAATACCTGCATTTGCTGGCAACTGATACCACTTTCCTTTGGCATCACCTTCTTCAAAATTAATCCCAACTACTTGATTTTCCAAATCAATAGGAGCAACTAGATCTCTAGGACACAAATACAATGTGTCGTTAGAGAACACATCACATCCGCCTTGAGATTTTGCGCTACCCATAGAGAATGCTAGAATCGCAAGGACACTAACACATAGAGTAAACAACTTTTTCATAATAATCCAATTTAATTTATGTATATATTTCATATTTTAAGTATTCTTTTGTATTCCTAGGGCAAACCTCTGACCAAATCATCTGTAATAATAACATAGAAATCTACGGACTCCCCATCCTGTAGTCCACAACCACCACAGCCCGAACCAACAGTAAAGGTAAACTTGTATTTTTTATACGCGACTCCAGAAGGAGGATTAGTAATATACTCATTATGAGCCAGAAAGAACAAGCCTGCAGCACTAGTAGCAGAACCACTAGTAGCACTAGTATTATTAGCGTTAACAACATTAGCTGCATTAATCCCACTCCAAGACCATGTGCCACAAATGCCAGATAAACCAGAAAAGGCAACTAGGTTGAAAGTATCAGCTGTATTAAACAAATAACACATAGCTGTTGTTTGGGAGTTAACGATTAGATTTCTTTTCTTAGTTATATAAACTGTCGCCTGGTTGTCACCACAAAAGTTTTCTGTATTATCTGTAAATCGATATGTGAAGGCAGTATTGGGTTTGCCAGACAAGTCAACATTCAAAGCCTGAGCAGAAGTTAATCTTGTCCATCTGAGCGAGGCATTTTTCCCTTCCTTAAGTTCCCAATACCC
Organism: Bacteroidales bacterium; assembly: GCA_047974415.1. GTDB lineage: Bacteria > Bacteroidota > Bacteroidia > Bacteroidales > Prolixibacteraceae > JBKEAJ01. Next base: position 29,972 of record JBKECH010000065.1, read on the forward strand.
ATCGTCGGGACGTGTATTGTAATTTTTATTTATTAGCAGGTTGTATAGATTAATATTTTTAGCTCGATCTTGACAGACCTGAATAGACGTACCTTTTAGCCCATCGTCTTCATTGAATTTAAAATTCACTTTAACGGTACTTATTCCTACAGCACAAGCCAAAGCATCGTCTACAGTTTCATCAATAACATAGGTAAATGTGTAATCTCCTTCTTGCATACCGATAGTGACAACCCGACCATCGCTAAAAAACTCTGGGGCTATTGCGGGTTCTACCGTCCATGTTCCAGCATTCGAAGGTAGAGCCAAGCCCATTCCTTCGTACAGATTAATGTATGGATTCGCAAACTGGCATGCATCGCTAAGATTCACTTCCGATTCCATTTTAAAATTAGAATTCACAAAATTTATTATTAGTCTCTCAGTTCCTGTCAAATTACAGGTACCTCCTAGTTTACTTCTATCGAGGATGAACTCAAACGATGATGGTCTAGAACCATTATTAGTAATATATTTTTTCACCTCTTGTTTTAAGGCGACCTTATTGCCGTCAATAATAGTTATACCCGCCGAGTTACTCCAAGCACCCTTACCACTGGAGGGAAAGCCAAGCCCGACAAGCTCATTTAAAGAAACTACATCAGGAAGAGATTCGATACAAAAAGGAACTGTATTTACGACATCTTCTCTGCCGCCTATGCTTTCAACAACTTCAAAGGTAATAGAACCTTCGGAACAATTTTGTATTTCAATACCATTAAATTTTCTAATCACAGAGAAGTTCACCGTAACTACTGCGCCCAAATATCTGCTTAGTTCTAATTCGCCAGTAGATACATTCAGTCCTGAATTATCTGTTACAAGCTTATTATTATTGTCAAGTCTATATCGAGTCCAAGCAATTTCGTCTCTTGTCTTATTGAAGGACGGCATCAATTCTTCTAGGATATCATTTAGTATAATGGCACCACTAGATGCGCATATTTCGCCAATGTAAAGATGCTCTGCGGGAGGCAGGATGTTCAATTTTAAGTGAGCCATTCCATCAACTTTAATACCACATTGTTGGTCTTGGGTAGACACAAAAACAAGTTCGTAAGCACCATAGGGTCTTCCTACTAATCCGAATGCATTACTTACTTTTTCTAGAATCATATCCTCAGTTATGGAGGTCTTGTCGTCTGGGTTTACTCTAGAGAACTGGTCGCTATGTATAAGTAGCCAATATCCATTGTTAACGTCAAGGTTTTCAATTCCAATCTCTTTGTCTAGATACACGTGAGATCTTGAAGCACCACACACGTAGCTCACCGCATCCTTAAAATAACCTGTAGCGCTTACCCTTTTAGCTGTCCCCATAAGCATAAAGAGTAGCATTACACTGCAAATTTTAACGTAAAAAATTCTCATATCTATATTTTATCTCGTCTATCTTAAATATCAAGACTCCCCATTAATATCGTCGGCGAAGGTATAGCAAAACAAATAATAAACCAAATAATATTTCATTTTTTTTCGTAATAAATAGAATAAAAAACACGCACATCACCTCATATATCTAAAAATCAAACAGTTAAATTATTTATTTTTTTAACTGTTTTACCCTTTGTAAGCATCTCAATCCGAATTATGTTTTGGAACACCTTAGTGAGCGCTTACTTCGCTCGGCAAAAGCTCTGTTTTATCAAGCGAAGTAAGCACCAGTATAGAGAGGAGGGGCAAATCCAGCGAAGCGTTTGATTTGAAGAGATTTGGGTGCATAATAGGTAGGCTGGAGTGTATTATAGGTTTATACGGAAGCAAGCGTACATGCATATATATTATTGAATGTCCCCACTAGAGGTTTCACACAGTTAGCAAGAGTGGCACCAGTTGTCAATACATCATCTACTACAAGAACAGAGGAGTTTGTATGTATCTCTTTACTGGGGTTCAGATAAAAGCTTCCTTCTGTGTTTATCCATCTTTCCCAGTTGCCCAAACGAGTTTGCGAGCGTTTTGCTGACTTTCTTTTTATTACATTGGTCTTTGTGGGACATCCCAAGACTTCTGATATTCCGTGTGCTATTATTTCTGCCTGATTAAACTCCCTCTTCATGTGCTTAATTGGGGTCAATGGAACTGGTAGTATAAAATCAATCTGATGCCCATCCTTTTTTATAAGTTCTCCTAACATCTTGCCTAGATATATCCCTATATCTTTTCGTCCACTGTATTTTAGTTTATATATTAAAGACTGGGCCATATTTCCTTTTTCGTATTTAAACAGCGATAGCACAGGGACCAACAGGGAGGAATCTGGTTTATGGTTAAATCCCACATTCATGAGGTAGGGCAAGCTGAAAAGGCAAGTAGTGCATAATATCTTTTCTGCATTCACAAGCTTTGCTCCACAGCCATCGCACAAAGGCGGATATACAATTTCTTTCAGACAAGTTAGAAGGTCCATTTTGACACACAACAAACTGACACAAAACTACTTATTGATAGCGAACTTTGTTCTTGCTACGTTTTCACCGTCTATAAATAGGTCGACAGTATACTCCCCCAATGGCAGGTCATCTATACCCTGATCCCAGTATAAATTTACGGGGAGGTCCTTTCCTTCGTATACAAAGTCTCTTTTCATTGAATAAAGCACTTTGCTATTTTCGTATTGAAACACATTGTTGGTAGAACTCACCATTACAATTTGGTCGGGTCTTTCGATTCTAACATAAGCGGTCTTTGTACCTCTGCTTGCTGTTATGTTGTTATTAATTGTAAAGCCTGCCAATATCTGAACTGCGCTTCTTCGTTTCTCTATTGCCGTGCCACGCTTGTTTATCAGTGTCGCCCGAAAGTCTCGAACAGAAAGTCTAGAGGCCTTATCCACTACTGTTTGCAACTGATTTCTAGACTGTTCTATTTGTTGCTTTTCGGTTTGCACTTCGGAGTAATCGTTTTGCAGACCTTGCACCTGAGCCATTAACTGTTCGTTCTTCACATTAAGCGAGTCTATTTGCTTAACAAAATTTCGCATTATCCCACGAAGTGTCCCAACTTCTTTTTTATACTTAGCAATTTCTCGATAGCTCAAACGTTTTTGCTGGTCTAGAACTTTTATTAGGCTGTCTGCTCTTTCTCTTTCAAACATCATTTCTTGGCTCAATGTGTCGTTTTCTACTGATAATGAGTCGTACCCAATTATCATTGTATTAAGCTCTGATTTCAGGGAGTCTCTCTCTTCGGTCATTGCTTGTTCAAATCCTTTGAATTGAGAGCGTTGGTTAAGATATAGATATACTAGTATTGCAAGCAACACTAGCAATATAAGTATTATCAGGTTATTCCTTTTATTTTTAGAGCTACGCTCATCCAAATAACTACTAGATACTTGCCCTTCTTTATTGTTTATTTTATTACTGCTCATTTTTGATATCTTTGAAATTGCCACAAATATAGTGAAATAATTACTCTATCAACCAATCCTCGGGATTCATCTTTTCGTTCTCCTTCCAAATTTGAAACTTCAGTTCTGAATATTTTTCCCCTTCATTACTACATGCACTTAATGTGCCTATTTGCTGTAGCCCTCTCACTCTGTCGCCTGTGCTTACTCCCGTCATCCTTAGATTAGAGTATACCGACAGATACTTACCATGTCTAATAATCACAGATATTGCACCATTATTTAGCTTCAGCACTTTGCTAACAAGCCCAGGAAAAATAGACCTCACTCGAGATTCTGCCTCTGCAGCAAAAGTGACTCCACTGCTACGAACCCTTATATTGTGCATGGTATTGTGATTGTGTGCACCAAAATGTTCTATCATCACGCCTTTACTTATTGGCCAAGGCAGGCGTTTTTTACTTTTCTCAAAAGTTGTGGAAAGAAAAAGAGCATCAGAGGTTTCATGGCAGTTGTCGCCGCCGATATTATTCAGCATATACTGTTTTATAGTGCTCTGGAGCTCCCCATCTTGCTTATTGTCTTCTAATTTTCCGTTTGGAAATTCGTTATGTCCTAATTGCTGATTATAATATTCTTTTTGCTCATTCACGTCCTTATGTAGCAAATATACTTCTCCAGCCCTGTCGCTTAGCAACTTATCTTTTACAGCTTGCTTCTCCTGAACTTTTCGTATGTGTGTTTCTAGTGTAATCTTTAAAGCGGACAGTACATCTTGTTGCTCGTGCCTATAAGACATATACTGCTGATAATAAAGCATTCTCTTGAATACTTGATGGAAACTTATTGACGAGAAAACGTAAGTTAGCAACGAAAGCTCATTGCGTCTATACGAAAGGTATCTAATCGTCTCGGCATACTCTTCTTTATAGGCGTCCAGATCGCGTGTTATTTCGCCAACGACATAATTGTAGTCGTTTATAGTCTCGTCCACAACTTTTATCTTCGAGTCTATATTTTGTATCAGCTCGGCTCTTTTCTTGATATTATACTTCAATGGTCCAGCATCGGCATATCGTCCTTTATTAGTGGGCTCAGAATTACTCATCAACTCGGAGACCGCTTCTATATTAATCTTATTTTTATGCTCCTTAATCTGGTTTACGCGTTGAGGGTAGGCTTTACTTGTCAAGAGCAACATTACAATTAACATCCAGAATCCGAGCCGAAGCGTAGTAACAAGCGGTTCAAACCCGATACAGCAAAGCTTTTGGCGATGAAGACATAATAATGATGCCATGTTTAAAGAGGCAGAAGCTAGAGAAGCCTTTACTTTAATCCAGATTATGCCTTGGAACACCGTAGCGAATGTATCAAGCCTGATAAAACAAGGGTTTCTATAGAAAGCGACAAAGCCCATAATTAACTGCTAATCAAAGCCCCACTTTGTAGTTGGTAGGAATCCTTATGTCTGGAGAGAAATCAACATCTAAACTAAGCTTACTTATTTTCAATGAAATACTTAAATCCTGTTTATCATCTTCGTAATTCAGCAATATTTTATGAGGAAATATTTCTGAGCTATTGACGACTTTTTTAAAATCTAAATATTCAACCTCAAGATGCCTATTATTAATCAAGTCTTTATAAGAGATATTTTTCAAACGTTTGCTATCGCGGCCGAACTTATATTTCCGATATATTACGTTCTCTGTGCCATATTTTTTAAGGTAGATATCTAGCTTTTGCACTTGGTCCTTTTCTTCAATCTTTCTTATCTTCCTGTTTTTCAAAGATGCTATAACATATTCATTTCCTGCGCTGTAAGCGGAAAATATTTTGTGCAGCTTATCTACATCTTCCAAATTTGGATCGCACATCAAGTTGCTGAGAATCCCTTGTACAATACAATAATTGAAGTCGAAATCTATCAAAGACTTTAGAAAATCATAGTCTGACGCTATATATTCTTTCATCAGGTTATTTATGTAGTATGCCGAATCTTTGGTGAGAAAGATCTTCCCTGCAGGGATGGAGAATTTACGTACAGATACTTCAACTACCGAGTCTCTTAATATTCTAATGGACGATTGAAATGAGTTTTCTTTTCCACCATTGTTAATAGTAATGCTTACTTTATTTGCTACAATGCTATTATATGTTAAAGCTGAATTATCAATCTCGTCGAGCACTTTTTTGACACCAAGACTCTCAAAACTAACTGCTTCCAGTTCGTCACTGTCAGTTTTCACTACTGATAATTGCCTCTTAGTTTTGCACGATTGCATGCCAATAAGAACAAAAACTACCACAATGACTCTTACAACACAATACGTACTAAATATTATCCTCATATAATTATAGTCTCAAAAATTATTTTTCTAGTATTTTGCCTGTGGATATTTTATCATCAAGGTTTTCAGACACTTCTCCCCCCAACTCCTTTGCTGTTTTCCACTGATTTAGAGCCTTGTCAACATCTCCATTCATGTATAGAATGTCGCCGTAGTGTTCATATATAACTCCACTTTCTTCTCCCTTTTTGAGGTTTTCCACACAAGACTCAATATAATATTTTGCCAACGAATATTCTTTCTGCTTGAACAGCACCCATGCATAAGTATCTAAGAATGTAGAGTTTCTAGGGTCTCTTTCAATTGTTTTTGCGCTCATCTTCTCTGCTTTGCGCAAATCTCCTCCATTTTCTGAAATCAGATATGCATAGTTATTTAATGCTAGGATATCGTTGGGGCTAAATTTGAGGATACTCTCATACTGAGCATAGCTTTTTTCTATCTCCCCAAGACTTTCGTAGCTCCCTGCCTTTAGCATCATTGCTTGAGATTTCATTTCGACATCAACAAACAAGTCCATTTCTGCATCGAGCATGTCTAACAAACCCTGGTAGTTTTTTTTCTCATACATTGCAAATGCTTTGAATAGAATTGGAAGGGGCTGACTTGGAAAGAGCTCATTAACTCTCACTGCTGTTTCTTCCAACTCGTCCATTTCTTGTTGTTCGTTATAGATGAGCAATAATCGTCCCCAGTCCACATAATTGCTTTGGTCTATGTCGAGAGATTTTTTCAATGCTTTTTCGGCTTCGGGTAGTTTGGAATTATTTATGTGTAGTGTAGCTAGCAAGGAATACCCCCCCGCTTCTTGTGGTTCTGACTCTATCAGGTTATTAACTATTGTTTCCTGTTGTTTTCCACTAAAATGCGATGCTCCACTAATATTTCGTTCGTCTTGCTTTGACACAAATGCTTGTGCTAAATTGAGCTTTAATTCATACGGAATATTCGGATTGTTTATAACACTAAGGGAGTACTCCACAGACTTATCGTACTCCTTTTTATCGGCATAATATCCTGATAGCCAATAACACACATCTGGATGCCCTGGTTCTATTGCTAATATACGTTTAGAAGTCTCAATAAACTTTTCTTCGTCGTTTTTTTGCGAATATATGTTCATAAGACCTTCTAAATATTTAACATTTTTTGGGTCTTTATTAAGTTTCTTCTCCAAATACTTTTCTGCTTTTTTTCCATCATCCATAATGGAGTATAAACTTGCTTTTGTGAGCACTACTTCTACAAGCTCGGTGTCTTCTTTCGAGAGCTCGTTCAGCACCGTCTCTGCTGCCTCAAGATCTTTTCCCTGCATATATAAATTAGCCTGCCTCAGCTTATTCCTAAGGTCTTCGTCTTTGCTAGCAAATGGAAGTTTATCATAGGTCCGAGCTGCTTTAATAGGCTTTTTTATCAAGGTATAAAACCTTATTAAGTCGCTAACATACTGCTTATTATCTGGATTATGTTCGACTGCATTTGCAAAATACGTCTCGGCAGCATCTAAATCTTTTGCCATAAGATGCATTACCCCAAGCTGTTGCATAACTGCCGAAGAAGTAGAATCAATTTCCAGACAGTCTGCTAGATTTTTTAAAGACTTCTCGCCAACACCCAGCATTTTATATTTCAATGCATCGATATACAAAGTTTTAAACATTGCTGTTTTAGCTGCCTGTTTATTTATAGTATCGTTATTGTTCCTACTTTGCGCTAAGGCTCTCTGGCATGTAAGCATCACAATAGCAATACATATCAAGATTCTTATTGTTTTTATCATGTAAATATTTTTATAAGCCATAACCTAGATTACGCACCAAAGCATCTACTATCATTTCTGTAAGTTTATTAATATTAAATTATCACTAGTGGTTTTATTAACCAGCGCTAACGCACACAATCAATCATTACACAATCAACTACTTACCAGTATGCCCAAATCCTCCTGCACCTCTATATGTGCTTCCCAGGGCTTCGACATGAGACCAAGATATTGATTCGTGTTTTGCAATAACAATCTGTGCTATTCTCTCTCCATCTTTAACAACAAAGTTTTCTTGAGACATGTTTATAAGAATAACTCCTATTTCGCCTCTGTAGTCTGCATCTATTGTTCCTGGGGTATTCAAAACACTGATTCCGTATTTAAATGCCAAGCCACTTCGTGGTCTTACTTGCGCCTCATATCCCACAGGCAGCTCTATATAGAGCCCTGTTGGTATTATTCTGCGCTCCATTGGTTTCAGCTCAATATCCTCGGATAAGTTTGCTCTTACATCCATTCCTGCCGAATGCTCGGTTGCGTATTTTGGCAATTCGTGATTTGATTTATTTACAATCTTTACTTCCATCTTATTATTTTTCGCACGATTATTAGCTCTCTCGGCACCCCTACTAGAAGATGCTGTTCTCTTGGAGCCTCTAGTATACCTGTTAATAAAATTTTCTAAACCCTATTGTTTCTCTAACTTCTTTTAGCGTATGTGATGCTGATTCTCGGGCTCTTTCTGCTCCATGTTTTACTACTTTGGCAAGGTACTCTTTGTTGTTCCTTATGTCGTCAATTTTGTCTCTTATCGGACTGACAAAGGCCTCTATATCCTCGGCAAGTTGTTTTTTCATATCTCCATAACGTATGCTGCAGTCAGCGTATTGCATGTCGAAATGTTTAACAACATCGGGAGTCGAAACCACATTCATAAGTGTAAACAAGTTTTCTACGGCTTCGGTCTTTGGAGAGTCGGGCTGTGTTGGTCCAGAATCTGTAACTGCCCTCATAACTTTTTTCCTTATGCTTTTTCCATCTTCATATAAGAAGACCCCATTCCCTTCAGACTTCCCCATTTTTCCACTACCGTCAAGACCTGGAATTTTAATCATCTTTTCATTACCAAATCTAAAGGCTTGTGGAATAGGAAACACCTCTGTTCCATACATTTGATTGAAACGACGAGCAAACTTGCGAGCCATCTCTAGGTTTTGTTCCTGGTCTTTGCCTACTGGTACTAAATCGGCCTTGTGTATAACAATATCGGCAGCCATAAGAACAGGATAGGTCAACAAGCCAGCATTTACATTATCGGGCTGAGCACGTGCCTTATCTTTGAAGGATGTTGTCCGCTCAAGTTCTCCAAGATAGGCATTCATATTCAGGTAGGTATATAGCTCGTACACCTCTGGCACATCACTCTGAATATAGAGGCTGCATTTTTCAGGGTCTACTCCACACGCTAAATATTCTGCCAACACCTGATGTACTCCACCATGTAAGTCGTTGGGGTTTGGGTGAGTTGTTAAGGAATGGGCATCGGCGATAAAGAAATAGCATTCAAATTCATCCTGAAGGCGTAAAAAATTCTTCACTGCTCCGAAATAATTACCTAAGTGTAACATTCCCGTCGGCCTTATTCCGCTAGTAACTCGTAGTTTCTTATTTTGTTTATCCATATCAATCGCAAAGTTAACTATTTATAGCTGACCTTACAAATGAGGTGACAGAAAAATAGCGACAAGATTCCTCGTCGCTATCACTTATACTAAGATGCGTATCAAAGCGTCGATACGCATTTTAGTGGACCTTATCAATTACATTACTGAGAAATTTTAGAGCAGAAATACTCTCTGTTCATCCTCGCAATATTAGCAATAGATATACCTTTGGGACATTCTACTTCACAGGCTCCAGTATTGGTACAGTTCCCAAAACCTAACTCGTCCATTTTCGACACCATGCGATCTACTCGTTGCTTTGCTTCGACCTTTCCTTGAGGAAGTTTTGCAAATTGAGATACCTTTGCCGACACAAACAGCATTGCCGAACCGTTTTTGCATGATGCTACACAAGCACCACAGCCAACACAAGCAGCTGCGTCCATTGCTTCTTCGGCATCTCCATACCCGACAGGTATTGCATTACCATCGGGTACTCCTCCTGTATTTACAGATACGTAGCCTCCTGCTTGTTGTATTTTCTCGAAAGCTGTTCTGTCTACCATCAAATCTTTTATTACAGGGAATGCGCCTGAGCGCCATGGTTCGATGGTGATAGTAGCTCCGTCTTTAAATCTACGCATATGAAGCTGGCAGGTAGTAATTTCCGTATCGGGACCATGAGGACGACCGTCGATGTATAGGCTACACATACCGCAAATACCCTCACGACAGTCATGGTCGTATGTAATAGGGTCTTTGCCTTCGTTTATTAAGTTGTCATTCAAAATATCCATCATCTCTAGGAATGATGAACCTGTTGAGATGTTGCTCAAGGGATATGTTTCAAACCGCCCTTTATCTTTGGCGTTGTTCTGGCGCCAAACTTTTATTTTCAAATTATTCAATATCTTTTCAGCCATAATGATTCTTTTTTCTGTAAGTGAATGATTACTTCAAAATTACTTGTAACTACGCTGAGTGAGTTTAACATTCTCGAATGTCAATGGCTCTTTGTGTAACTCGGGCTCTGCATCGTCGCCTTTGTATTCCCACGCAGAAGCATAGCATCCAATGTTGTCGTTTCTTTTTGCCTCACCGTCTTCCGTTACAGACTCCTCTCTAAAGTGTCCTCCACATGATTCGTTACGCTCTAGCGCATCACGCGCCATCAGCTCGCCCAACTCAAAGAAGTCGGCTACTCGGCTTGCTTTCTCAAGCTCAGGATTAACATTGCTCATCTCGCCAGGCACCCTAACGTTGCTCCAATATTCTTTTTTAAGCTCTTTTATTTCTTCAATCGCTTTTCTCAGTCCTTCGGCATTACGAGACATTCCAACGTACTCCCACATTATGTGACCCAGTTTTTTGTGGAAGTAGTCCACAGACTTAGTCCCTTTAATATTATAAAGCTTGCTGAGTCTATCGCTTACTTGTTTTTCAGCTTCTTCAAACTCGGGCGAGTTAATGTCTGTTTGTGGGGTCATAATCTCGTCTGCCAGATAATCTCCTATGGTGTAGGGCAGTACAAAATAACCGTCGGCTAGTCCTTGCATCAATGCCGAAGCTCCAAGACGGTTTGCTCCATGATCCGAGAAATTAGCCTCACCGATTGAATACAAACCTTTTACAGTGGTCATAAGGTTGTAATCTACCCAAGTTCCTCCCATAGAGTAATGGATTGCTGGATAAATCATCATTGGCTCCTGATAAGGATCGACATCAGTGATTTTCTCATACATCTGGAAGAGGTTTCCATAACGTGCCTCTATTACACTTTTGCCCAATCTCTCGATTGAATACTTGAAATCTAGAAATACTGCTAGTCCTGTATTGTTAACTCCATATCCAGCATCGCAACGTTCTTTTGCGGCTCGCGAGGCTACATCCCGAGGAACCAAGTTGCCATACGACGGATATCTGCGTTCCAAGTAGAAGTCTCTGTCTTCGTCGGGAATATCATTTGCTCTGATTTCTCCTTTTTGGAGTTTTATAGCATCTTCTTTTTTCTTAGGTACCCAAACGCGCCCGTCATTACGCAGAGACTCTGACATAAGTGTCAGCTTCGACTGCTGGTCGCCATGCACAGGAATACAAGTGGGGTGAATTTGAACATAACAAGGATTAGACATGCTTGCACCTCGTTTATATGCAACCCAAGAAGCAGAAGCGTTACAACCCATTGCGTTGGTAGAAAGGAAGAAAACGTTACCATACCCTCCCGTTGCTATAACTACGGCATGAGCACCGAATCGTTTTATATCTCCGTTCACCATATCTCTGGCAATAATACCTCTAGCTTTACCGTCGATTAGGACAACATCGAGCATTTCGTGGCGGTTGTACATTTCTACAGCCCCTTTATCAATCTGGCGATTCAAAGCAGAATATGCACCTAAGAGTAGTTGCTGACCTGTTTGACCTCGCGCATAAAAGGTTCTGCTCACCAGCACTCCCCCAAAAGAGCGGTTTGCAAGCGTACCTCCGTATTCGCGTCCAAATGGGACTCCTTGAGCAACGCATTGGTCTATTATATTTGGCGACACCTCTGCAAGTCTGTATACATTTGCTTCGCGAGCTCTGTAATCGCCACCTTTTATAGTGTCGTAAAATAATCTATATACTGAGTCGTTGTCGTTCTGATAGTTCTTGGCGGCATTTATACCTCCCTGTGCGGCAATGGAGTGCGCCCTCCTTGGGCTATCTTGATAGCAAAAGGCTTTAACTTTATAGCCAAGTTCTGCCAAGGAGGCAGCTGCTGATGCTCCTGCAAGTCCTGTTCCAACAACAATAACCTCCAATTTACGTTTATTAGCTGGGCTAACAACTTTTATTTCAGCTTTATGCTTCGTCCATTTTTCGGCCAATGGCCCTTCAGGTATTTTTGGATCTAATGTGTTCATATTATTGATTTTTTGTCTAGTAAGAAGTATCCTCTTATCTTAAAATTTAACTAGGAAATATATAGGGATTATGCAGTATCCTACTGCTATTACCCATGCATATACCTTACTTATGCACATCCAACGGTTTTTCCAGACTCTGTTGTTCAGCCCCATAGACTGGAAGGCCGACCAAAACCCGTGGGTCAGGTGCAGACCTAATAGGATGCTTCCTAAAATGTAAAGTCCGCAATAAACAAGTCCACATTCTCCAGAGAACAACTCTTTTATCAGAGCATAAACATTCTCCATTTTAACAAGAACTCCAGCTTGCATAACATTAACTGTTTCAGGATGTCCTCCAATTCCAAGCTTGATTTTGGCAAAGAAGTGTAGCAAGTGCATTGCTATAAAAACAAGGACAAGCAATCCTAAGATTAACATATTGCGAGATGCCCAAGTACTACTGCCCTTAATTTTAGACATAGCATACTTCACTGGACGTGCTTTCCAATTCTGATAAGACAGAATAAAGGAATAAACAATATGCACGACAAAACCTAATGCCAGAATAGGCTCCATAACCTTGATTAGTGGATTTGTTGCCATGAAATGTGCTCCCATGTTGTACAAATTCCCTTCATCATCAAACAAGGCAAGACTATTAAGCACCAAGTGTACTAAGATGAATACCGCCAGAAATGCTCCTGAGATACCCATAACAAACTTTTTCCCTACTGAGGAACAAAAAAAGTTTCCCATACTTTGAATCTATTTAATGAGTTTACTAAAATTTCTTGCACAAATGTACTAAAACTGTATCAATAATTCACACATTAGCGATGAACAGATAAACTTTTTTTCGTCTACAGTATAAAATCTTCAACAAAAAAAACGCTATATACAGCCTTCAATTAGTTTATTTTCAAACAGAAAGCGGACAATCTTTTCGATTGTCCGCTTGAGGTCGATGGCGGATTCGAACCGCCGTAGACGGTTTTGCAGACCGCTGCCTAGCCACTCGGCCAATCGACCCTTTTTCTAAGAATGCGCAAAGTAAGTGATATTTTCTTTATTTTGCAAATAATATCACTTACTATTTACGCCGCAGACCCAACAAGCGCCCAAATCACGTATCAATACATCTAATGCAAAAACGCGCATAACGCAGATATTGAGCTTCATAGACAATCTCTAAGTAGTATTTGTCCATAATGTCAAGAGTCTGAACTTTAAGTTAAATATCAAGGCTTGCCGTTCTGTATACTGGGACTTTGTGAATTGGGAGTTTACTTGTGTAAATGCAATGTCGTTTAGATTAAGAGACTCAGCTTTCTCTGGAGCCCAGAATGGGCGCAACTATTGTAGCCCCGAGGTGATAGGCCCGAGTGAAACACGGTCGCCAATGGTTTTTAGTCCCGAAGGTGGCGGCATTATTAATAGTGAGGCTCGATTAAAAAAACGCTTGGCACGGCTTAACTAAACGACATTGTGTGTGTAAATGACTAATTCGCAAAGTGAGCATAGTGCAGATATTGAGCTTCATAGACAATCTCTAAGTAAATTTCGGAAATGGAATAACAGAACCATCGGAAACCTTCACTCCTTTTTTTATGACAACTACTCCTCCTCGAACAGCATAAAGTTCGTGGTCTTCATCCTCGAGGTGAGATCCTCCAGCAACAGTTACTCTATTGCCTATCATCACATCAAAATCTATTATTGCTCCACTGATGTTGCAGTCCTGCCCTATACCAAAGGGAATATTCCCACGACTTATTATTGCTTCTATCTCTTCTATCGTTTGGAAATTCTCGTTCCCCATAATGTAGGACTTCTCTATTCTTGTTCCTGCTCCTACTCTCGACCGAACTCCTAATATTGAATCGGAAATAGACTTTGCATCAACAATACATCCATCAGAAATCAAGGAGCTTTTTATGGTGGTACTTCCACTAATTTTTGCAGAAGGCAACATCCTTACCCTTGTGTATATAGGGAAGTTACTATCAAATAAATCGAACTTTGGCACTACTTCTGTGAGTTCAATATTTGCTTGATAAAAGCTATCGATAGTGCCGATATCCTCCCAATATCCACTAAATTCATAGCAGGTTACTTTTTTACCTTCTTCTATAGCTATTGGTATTATTTCCTTTCCAAAATCTTTATAGCTTTCGTTATCTTTCAACATCGAATTTAAGCAGTCTCTGTTGAACACGTATATCCCCATTGATGCTAAATATATGCGACCTGTGGCTTTCATTTCTTCTGACACCTCAGACTCCCACCCTTCTAGTTCGCTCTCGGCAGGCTTCTCTATAAAAGTTTTTATCCTGTTATTTTCTGTCTTCATTATACCAAAACCATGAGCTCCCTTGGCAGTGACAGGCAAAGTAGAGAGTGAAATTTCTGCTCCATTCTCAATATGCGCGTTCAACATATCGCAGTAGTTCATGTGATAAAGTTGGTCGCCCGAGAGTATTAATACGTAGTCATACTCATAATTATTTACGTGATGAAGACTTTGTCTTACTGCATCGGCAGTACCCTGAAACCAGCCTTGATTTTCAGGCGTTTGCTCGGCAGCAAGAATATCGACAAAGGCGTCACTAAAACTATCGAAACGATATGTCTGGCTGACATGTTTATTTAAGGATGCTGAATTAAACTGCGTCAACAAAAACATTCTGTCTATACCCGAATTCAAGCAGTTTGATATGGGTATATCTACCAATCTATATTTACCGCCCACAGGCACTGCAGGTTTCGACCGGTGTGTTGTTAAGGGCTGCAACCTAGAACCTTGCCCTCCACCTAAGATTATTGCAATTACTTTCTTTTTCATAACCTCGTGTTTTAAATTAATGTTCTATGATATATTTATATAAGTCTAGATACTTCATTGCTGAACTTTCCCAGCTAAAATCTATACTCATAATTTCTTTTATTTTATCATGCATCGCTTGTTTGTCTGAATATATACGCATGGCACGAGACACTGCGTGGAAAACGTCTTCTTCATTGAGATTTGAGAAAGTGAAACCTTCACCTCCATCTCCAACATCTTGCACCGTATCTTTCAATCCGCCTACCAGCCGAACAATTGGAATTGTTCCATATCGCATGGCGTACATCTGATTGAGTCCGCAGGGCTCTACTCGCGATGGCATCAGCAAAAAATCAGACCCTGCATATAAATTTCGTGCCAAAACTTCATTGTAGCCAATATAAATCCCAACAAGGTTGTCATACTTTGATTTCAATTCAACAACCCTATCGGCAATGTCATGCCGCCCTGAACCGACAATAATGAAATTGATTTTATTCCCTTCGGCGAGTATTTTCTCTATGGCGCCAGGCAATACGTCGGCTCCTTTTTCGAGGGCAAATCTGCCTATAAATGAGATCAATGGATACTTAGGGTTTAAAGCATATTCTTTACAGAGACCTTCTTTTACTTTGCACTTTCCTCCTTTAAAATTGGATATGCCGTAGTTGTGGGTAAGCTTTATATCTGAGTCTGGATTCCATTCTGATTCGTCTATGCCGTTTATGATTCCGACGGCTTTTTCACTCTCCCACTCCACTAAACGCCCTATGGAGCTTGGCGAGCATGTCAGTTCTTGTAAATACCCCTCGGAAACTGTGGTAAAGGCACTTGAACATTTAATTGCTGATGCCATAGGGTTTATGTCTCCATCCCAGTCTAACATACCTCGATACCAATGATTGTATATGGGCAATAGACTTTCTTTGTCCCAACCATACTGCCCTTGATATTCTCCATTATGAATTGTGAATACTGTCGGCACGTCTCTAAGTCTCCAATAATCAAACCCATACTTCATAAGAAATGGTATAAGCCCAGTTGTATGGTCATGGCAATGAACCACATCTGGAACGGTTTTCCATTGTGTCAGCCAGTTCAATACAACTATCTGAAAGGCTATGTATCGGTCCGAATCGTCAAAATACCCATAGACTTCATCTCTAGGGAACAAAAACGGAATTTCGACCATATATAAATCAAAGCCCAAGTCGCCACTAGCTTCCTTATATATAACAACATCCTCGTTCAACGAGCCGAAAATAAAACTATATTTATAGTCTACCTCCCACCTATGTTCTCGGACATAATCTGAGTTAAAAAATGGCATCACCACTTTTGTGTCAACTCCTGATTGGACAAGATACTTTGGCAAGGACCCAACTACATCGCCTAAGCCTCCTGCTTTTGCAATAGGATAACATTCTGGACTTATGTGTACTACTTTCATATCTATTATATTTATTTGTTATAATCTGCTACATATGAAGAGGTTCCACTTTCAAACCTCTTTCCAATCAACATACATTCGTTATTCTTGGCATCCTCATTCAGAATTACGTCATAAATATAGAAATAATAATTTGATATTCCAAAATAAATAACTTTTTTTATTTGTAAATACAAAAATGTTCGATTTAGCAATAGGAAAATAGCAGACAAAGCACCTTTGAAACAAAATAAAGAAATAGGCAACAGAAGACCGTAGATACAAGAATGCATTTTCTCTAATATAATTCATTCAACTTTCGCATTATCACACTTCTCAGTCGCCTCTCAATTCTACATATCAATAAACTTCCTTACTTTTGTGGACCAATATGAAAGGATTATCCGTTGGCATTGCACCTTCGGACGCACACTAGAACTTAAACAAAATGGATTGGACGGAGCGCACCGAATTGCTGATAGGCACAGAAAAGTTAAGTAGATTACGGACTTCCCATATTCTAGTAGTTGGAAATGGAGGGGTGGGAGCCTATGCCTCCGAGCAAGTAGTGAGAGCTGGAGTAGGAGCTGTAACAATTATTGATGCAGACACGGTGAGTAGCTCCAATATCAACAGACAGCTTATAGCACTATCTTCCACGGTGAATAAGAAAAAGTGCGAGGTCCTGAAAGAACGCTTGCTGGACATAAACCCCAACTTAGAAATCAGGGCTATTTGCAAATACATGAGGGGGGATGATTTCGAAAAACTTCTCAGCAACACTACATTTACGTACATCATCGACTGCATTGACACTCTCGAACCGAAGGTAAGGCTAATCTCAATAGCGATGAAAAAAAACATCCCCATTATAAGCTCGATGGGAGCAGGCAGTAAACTCGACCCCTCGAAAGTTCGAGTTGCAGGTGTAGAGAAGTCCTACAATTGTAAACTGGCGCGAGCTGTACGAAAGCGCCTACACAGACGAGGGATAAAAAAAGGTTTTAAAGTTGTTTTTTCGCCAGAAGAAGTTACTGACAACTCCACCCGACTGAAGGACTCTGAAAACAAGAAAACCGTCAACGGCACTATTTCGTACCTTCCCGCAATGTTTGGGTGCTATTGTGCAGCAACGGTAATTAATGATATAATAAATACTACGGAGACAGAATTAACAATTGAAAATGACACCATTAATTGAGAATTGAAAATGACGAAACAAACATTAAGAAAACGGCTAACATATTACTGGAAGCCAACATTATGGGTTATAATAATGTGCTATGGTATGTTCACAAAACGCACAATGCAAGAAGAGCCATGGCTTAACATTCCGAATTTAGACAAGTATATACATTTCCTTATGTTTTTCGGCCTCACATTGCTTTTAGAGTCAGGATTCGAAAAGATCTCGGGAAAGGCACAATACCTACGCACCTACCTATATGCTTTTGGTTTTGCATGTTTGTCAGAGCTCATTCAGCTTTTGTTTATATCGGGTCGTAGTGGCGATGTTAAAGATTTAATGGCAGATACAGCTGGCATAGTCTGTGCTTTGTTTGCTTGGTATTATGTAATAAGCAAAAAGAAATGGATTCGCAGGCTTCTTTAGCTATTGCAAATCCATTTATCACTCAAGATACGCACTGGAAAACCGCAGTGAGGGGAAGCTCAAACTTGATAAAATAGAGCCTCTCTATCCATTCATTTCTTTATCAGAATGTGGCTGTCAATCCTATTCCGAATATTTCTTTCACTTGCAGTATTGGTCTAGCATGTCCGTTCTTGTCTTCAATATCTATATCGTCATCATATACAAGATTTATATTGAAATTTGCACTCATATACTTATTAACTTTCATGTTCACCCTTGTATCCCAGTTAACGTCAATATTCTGAGGTTTCTCAAGGTAATTCGAGAAGAGGGTCAGTGTAGAGCTAACATTCACGTTTTTTAGTATTTCCTTTGTAGCTTCTGCCTTTATTGTTGTTCCGAGTTCGGCTCTAAATTTTTCGCCTGGGTCTAGACCAAAGGAGCCTTTATCTGACAATTCTTCATCAAGGACAAAGGTCAGTTTGGTAGATAATGGTGAGGCAAAGACCGAAAGCCATTTCTTTGGTCGCCAGTCAATACCAAGACCTACAGAGATATATGCTGGAGCCATGAAGTTAGAAACTTTCAAAGAGTCATTGTCGCTATCATATCCTTTATCAAACTGCGTTTTAAAATCAAAAAGAGCAGAATATTTTAATTTTTTGGTTTTAGAATATCCATACTTTGTAGAGAACTCAAGCCTATCATCAGATTTCTTGATACGTTCACCTTCTAATTTATTCACACCATAACCCATTATTAGATTATTATCCCACACCGACTTCCCCTTTTCGTAGTTTAACTTATAGTCTAAAATACCACTAAGTGTCAGCGAGTTGTCACCACCTCCCGACCAATTTGAGAAGGAGGTCTGGCTAAACGTAAGAGTGTTTACCAATGTTTTACTCCAATAGGATGTATCCTTTACTGCATCTTGACCAAATGCTGTTGATACTACAAGTGCTACAATTGCTATCGACAAGTGTATTTTTCTCATCATAATTAATACTTTTACTATTTAATATTATTCAATTTTTCTTTTATTGTTGTTATATTTCTCTCTTGACTTTTTGGGTCGGTCAATTCCCGGAAGTATCTTTCTTTTTCTTGTTTTTCTTTTTCCAAGGCATTTATCTTCTTACATTCTCCTGTTATATTATTTTGAAGCTTTGACAAATTGTTCTTTGCCTTTTTTAATCGTCTTTCCTCTTTACGCACTTGTTCGTTGAGTTGTTTTGCATCTTGACTATTTTTCACCAGAGCCCTAAGTTTACTTTTTAAGTGCAAAACTGTAGCTGTTTGCTGCTCAACAAACTGCTGTTCTATATTTCTTTCGTGTTCAATGCTCTTCAGGACAGCCTTGCAATCATCTATGCATTGCCTGTATTCTGTTATAGACAACCTTGTCCTTTCTCGCTCCTTAAGCAAGTCTTTCAGAACATCCTCACTATTGCTCAGTTGCCTAGCTACAACTTCAGTATTTGCTTTTACTCCAACTTGTCGTACATAGTTTCTTACTGCTTCGTACTCTTTCGGGAAGGTTGCATTGGTAATGGCTGTGTCTCCATGAACAAATGCCAGCATAACCGCAACATGCTCATTTCGTGGCTCTAATCTCATCATGATATCAACAGCCCTACTACTAATGCTTGGAATTACGGCATTAGTAATATTCACCCCATTAGAAAACTTCTCTACACTTGCTTTGTTATCCTTTTTCTTTAAAAGCGCACTGAAGCCATTTGGATTAAGCTCGTTTGTAATGAATTGCTCTATCTCGCGACACGAGGTTTCCCTAACAATAAAGCCGAAGCCCTCAACATCCCCACATTGCCCTCTGACAGTGACCTTTGCAAGTTTAACACATCCTTCGGTCTGTGCAGATGTGTCTGAATAGCTACAGAAGTAACTAAAGAAGATTAATATAAAAAATTTCACGCTGTCTTTCGTTTTAGCCTACAAATATATTAATATTTATTTATTCTAAAATTTAGTCTTTCAAGTATACCTCTCAAATATACTGAGTTGCAATTTGAAATTTCAAAGCAACGAAACTCCCTTCTTATAGGGTAATTACTTCTTTGAGCTTCGAAAGCGCTCGGCATATCCCTTAATCTCTTATCGTCTTGTTCTATTTCATAAGTCTTTAGGATAATACTCATTGCTCTTTCCTCGTCGTTTGCCCCTTCAACCCTAGGCGCATCTATAATCAGGCTTGCAGGCCTTTCGTGTGCTTGGCATTGCCACTCATCCAAACCCAGATTCAGACTTTTACTGACAAATTGCACTGCCATTGTCGTACCCATCGCTTTACCGTCTTTTGAATATCCTGCAATATGAGGGCTTGCAATGTCACAGAGCTTCAGTAAATCTACATTTATATTCGGCTCATTTTCCCAGCAATCAATCACTGCACCTCTGCATTTATTGCTTTTTATAGCGTCTATCAGAGCTAAACTATCAAGCACTTCACCCCTGCATGTATTAATTATGAATGGGGCTTTCTTTAGTTTATTGAAAAATGCTCTATCGGCAAGATGAAAGGTTTTATGCTCTCCACTCGTTGTTAAAGGAGTGTGTAAAGTTATGATGTCAGCATGCTCGATTATCTCGTCCAGCCTGTCCATCTCTGGATTATTCTCGCTTATAGCTCTTGGTGGATCCGACAGTATAACATCAATACCTAAGACCTCGGCAGAACGTTGCACCTTTGTCCCTACATGTCCCAGACCAACAATCCCAAGCGTAAACTTACCTTGTGATATCTTTTTTGAGAGCACAAGCCTTGATATTGCAGACATCACATATTGATTTACCGATTCTGCATTACAGCCTGGAGCATTCGACCATCTTATATTATTCCTTTCGCAGTATTCTACGTCAATGTGGTCATAGCCAATGGTTGCAGTAGCAATGGCTCTTACTTTAGTATTGGCAAGCAGGTGTTTATTACAGACTGTTCTTGTCCTTACTATCAGAGCATCAGCATCTATTAGTAACTCTTTGGTAATGTCTGCTCCATTTATATATAAGGCATCTATATCTTGCCTATTCTCAAATGCATCTCTGATGTATGGAATATCTTTGTCAATGACAATTTTCATGTGTCTAAAATACTGCAATAAGCTGTAAGCCACAAGCTTTAAGCTTTTGCTGGTTATAATCATTCGCCTGTGTGTAGTTAGGCTTACAGCCTATAGCCTACTGCATGGCTCGTTTCATATTATACTCATCTCATTAAAAGTTATTTATATACGCGAGAGACCTAATATTCCATTGTGTAGTGTTTCTAACTCCCTGTGACGTTTGATAGTCCTATAACACCTGAGCTGTAAGATCATTTTCTAAGGATCTCAACACCTCCGTTTGACTGTAGTTTAATAATTGCCGACGGTTTAACTTTCGTACAGTCGTCCTGCCTATACTTCACCACATAGTCGACGCCATCTATTATATTTTTGTCTATTTGCCCAAAAGTAGCAGGAGTAGTACTTCCAGCGATGTTTGCCGAAGTAGAGACCAAGGCTTTTTTGAACCTTTTTGTGAGGCTTTGCGAAAAGCGCTCTTTTGTAACTCTTATAGCTACGGAATTATCCTCGGGGATGAGATTTCTTGCTAGGTTTTTTGCACCATCGTATATTATGGTTGTTGGCTCTACTACACAGTCCAGCAACTCGTATGCTATATCTGGAAGAGTGGCTGTATAGCTCTCAATCACAGCAATATCTCCTAGAAGAATTATCATGTTTTTCGAACTCTCCCTCTTCTTGAGCTTATAAATCCTTTCTACAGCCATTTCGTTAGACGCATCACAACCTATCCCCCATACTGTATCCGTCGGGTATAGTATTATCCCTCCGTTTCTCAGCACTCCAAGAGCTTCTTCTATATCTTTGTTAAAACTATCCATATTATGCATGTTCGTATTTTATCGGTATGTATAATTAAGAGGGCGAACACTCAGGCTCACCCCTACCTTTTGGGCAAGCACAGAGGTTCGCCCCTACTTAATATCTAAAGTCTAGTTCAGGCTCCCGACATTATGGACAGACTCTAGTTATGACCACAAATTCTGTGGGTACTCATCTTTGTCAAGCAGAGCTTTAATCTGCTCTATTACAAACGGTTTATCTTCTGGATAAGTAACTCCAAACCATGTTGCAGGCGAGTCCAGCAACTTCACTCTGATGTCTCCTGACTGAATAGCGTCCATCACCACTGTTGGAATAAGATACTCCGATTTCATTTCAGTGCCACGCTCTTTCAGAAAGCCTACAAACTGCGATTTGAAGATATCAAAAACATTAGGCTTGAAAGCCCACATATTCATAGACACTGGAGTTTCTTCGGCTAATTCCGTCTTAGGTTCTTGGTCAAAGAAATATATCTTCCCATCTTTATCTCTCTTTATTTTTAGTCGCTCTACCACTTCTGTAAGGTGTCCGTTATTATCTGCCACACACACGCCTCTCGATACTGTCCCATGTTCGGTTATTGTTTTGTTCAGGCGGTATCCGATAACTGCATTCTCTTTACTATCGGCATTGGTAGTTAAGAAGTTGTAGGCAACTTTGTATGCTTCTCTTCCGTAAAAGTCATCAGCATTTATAATTAAGAATGGTTCATTCACAGCACTCTGAGCCATCATTGAAGCATGTGCTGTTCCCCATGGTTTTCCCCTTCCTTCTGGAACAGAAAAACCTTCGGGTAGATTTGTAAGTTCCTGATAAACATACTCGACATTAATCTTCCCTTCGAGCTTAGGACCAAAGGCTTTCTTAAAAGCCTCTGCAAAATCGTGTCGTATGATAAATACAACCTTTCCAAAGCCTGCTTTAATGGCATCATAAATAGAATAGTCGATTATTGCTTCTCCGGATGGACCAAAAGCATCCATTTGCTTCAATCCTCCGTACCTGCTACCCATCCCGGCAGCTAGAATTACTAATGTTGGTTTCATAAAATCTAATTATAATAAAATGAGCAGTAAATGTAATAAATAATATTCAATGCGCCTAAGATTATCCTCTCAGAATTATTTTATTTGCATGTAGATAAGCTCTGCCATCTTTGCTGCACCTTCCGCATTGGGGTGTATATGGTCTGGAAACAAGGCACCATCGTCTAACATAGGAGTATGAAGATCTATTGCTTGAAAATTTAACTCCTTGCAAATTTCGTCAATTATTGGAATTATCTCATCGACAATCACAATGTCACTAATCATATAATTCGATTGGAAGGCTGGTACAGGTTTCACCAGAATCACCCTAGGGCGAGACGATAGTTTTTGGAAAGATTCTATAAGATCTATGTAGTCAGTTTTATACTCCTTTCCGTATTGCCAATTCTGAGGCTTGGTATCGTTCGTTCCTAGCTTTATCAAGATAACATTCGGATTCCATGACAGAGCATCTTTATAAGCCTTCTCATTGATGTATGGAAAATCACCTTTTCTAAGGAGGGTTCTTCCACTAACACCGTAATTTTTAACGATATAATCACTGCCCAACAAGGCATTAAGTTTTGGTGGATATGCTAGGCTATCTCGTCCTTCTATCCCTGCCCCAAAAGTTATGCTATCGCCTACGCAAGCAATTCTTATGAGTTCCTGTTTTGTACAGCCCCCCAATATGGCAACAAAAAGAATCAATGTCAAAAAGAAGTATGTAAATATTCTCATGTTCATTTATTTTCAATTTAAAGTCCGCCTATGAAGCCCAATATCCGCATTACACTCTTTACAATAATCCTCTGGGAATTAATATTCTAGCCCAAACCCTCGACCCTATAAACGAACACTAACTGAAATCAAAACAAAGCTCCCAGTCTTGACTTATACCCCCGACCATAACATGATTAACAGGCACACAAAGCAACTAATTATCCTCTTCTAGCTTTTTTTCTTTGATTATCGTTCCACCTACAAGGTAATTTTCATATTGACTTTTGTCACTGAGCACCTCTATGGCCTTTGACACTTGGATATCGTCAGACAAAAGCGCCTTTACCGAGCCTTTTTGATAGTAATATCTTCCTGCCAACTCTTCTTTCAATATAAGCTTAATCTCATCCTGAAACCTCATCATATCCTTTTCGATACTGTGCGACAAACTTTCTTTTAGTTTGTCTATATCATCCTTAGCAATATCATAGCATTTTTCATCTTTTGCCGTTTTTATAAGTTCCTTTATTTTATCCTCTGTCCTAGACTTATAAGTGAAATTCTTACTCTTGACAAAAGTAATAAAGTCCTGATAATTGCTTTCCGATATCTCAAATTGCTCAACAGGAGCTATTGACGGATTCTCAAAACAGAATTTATTTGCGTATTCAAAAAACAAATTCCCACTTATCAACTCGTATGATATCTGCCCAAATCGGGGTAACTTCACGGACTCGTCGGGAACAATCCCTCCACCATCGTACACTATTCGCCCATTCTCGGTCTTAAACTCCGATATCAATGAATCGGGCACACTTTGTACACTTCCATTACTACCCCTATGTGAATAATCGAGAGCCTGAATACATCTTCCACTTGCAATGTAGTATTTTGCAGTTGTCAGCTTGACTTGAGAATTATACCCCACGTCTCTAGTTGTTTGTACAAGCCCCTTACCAAATGTTCGATTCCCTATAAGGACTCCCCTATCAAAATCTTGTATTGTCCCACTTACAATCTCCGATGCTGATGCAGAACCACCATTCACAAGGACAACCAGGGGAAGCTGTGGCCACAGGGGTTCCTCCTTGGTGTAGAAGGTTCTGTCTTGGGCTTTCATCTTGCCTCGAGTACTTACGACTTCCTTATTTTTAGGAAGAAAAAAGTTGCAAATTTTTACAGATTCGTGCAACAGTCCTCCCCCATTGTCTCTTAGGTCGAGCACCACAGATTCAGCTCCGAGAGAGTCAGTAAGGTTTTTTATGGCATTCTTAAGAACAATACTACAGTTTTCGGTGAATGACGTAAATTTAACATATCCAACCTTGTCGTCAAGCATCCCATAGTAAGGCACTGGACTAATGCTTATTACTTCTCGCATAACATTGAACACACGGTTCTTTTTTTCTCCATAGCGCCTAACTACTATTTCGACATTTTCTTTGGCTGCTCCTTTCAAAAGATTGCTCACATCTGCAACATCCATACTTTCAGCTGCCTTCCCTTGCACACTGATTATCTTATCTCCAGCTTTAAGTCCAGCTTTATGCGCTGGCTTACCTTCGTAGGGCTCTGCAATATAAATTGCACTGTCTATATTCTTAGTTATCAGCGAGCCAATGCCTGCATACTCCCCTGTAGTCATGAACTTGAAATCCTCCATGTCCTCCTCGGAAATATAGTTAGTATAAGGATCCAAAGACGCAAGCATTTCTTCTATACTTTTGGTTATAAGCTTCTCTGGCTCTATTTCGTCGACATAATTTACGTCCAACTCCTTTAGAACATTAAAATATATTTCAAGATTCTTTGCTAGTTCGAAGTTATGCTTGTCCGTAAACGATATGGTGAAAAATCCGAGCGCTGTAACTACACATGCTACCAAGATTTTCGTCAACTTTCTTTTGTTCATTTATCTCTGATATTTAAAGTTTTCTATACAACACTATGTGTCAAACTGATTCTCAATTCCGTCACTCCTCTCTCCACATCTTGAATCATCCCACAGGAGTCTAAATAATGTCTGCCCATAATGTCGGGAGTCTGAACTATAAAGTAAATGTCAAGGCTTGCCGTTCTGTATATATTGGGAGTTTGTGAATCGGAAGTATAGACGTCCAAGTTGGGCGTCTATACTTGGGCGTTTTTACTTATGTAAAAGACTAATTCACAAAGTGAGCATAGCAGATATTGGACTTTATAGATGGGCTCTAAATAATAACCATACGTACATTCTATAATCACATCCTTACAAATGCAACAAGACACTACACTCTCACATCAGCAAGCATATTATGCAATACGCATAGTTATCAGTCCTACATTACCCTTCAGAATCAGCCCTTTAACATATCTTCATATTCCTGAGCAGACATCAATTCATCTAGCTCCGAAGAATCTTCGATTTTTATTTTTATTATCCAACCAGCCCCATACGGGTCTTTGTTAATAGAGCTTGAATTATCTTCCAAATCTTCATTAAATTCCGTTACAAGCCCAGATATAGGCATGAACAATTCTGAAACTGTTTTTACAGCTTCGATAGACCCAAATGAATCGCCTTTAGATAAGGGCTCATCATCTAACTCAACATCTACATATACAATGTCTCCCAATTCTCCTTGTGCAAAATCGCTTATTCCAACAAATGCGTATTCTCCTTCAACTCGCACCCACTCATGTTCTTCCGTGTACTTCAATTTTTTTTGAATATTCATCTTTTCTTTTTTTATAAGGTCCTTACTGCTTTCTATAAAATTTGGACGAATATACACAATAACTACTGAATGGAATAAGCATAATTTCATTTTAAGCATTTTTCACTCTAAGAAGCATTGCTTAACCAAATACACTGGCAACAATCTCGCCACACAAACAGCTTAAAATAAAATAGATACAGAACAATAGCGAGAAAACACATGATAAAATAGAAGAAAAGATTAGTTTTATGTATCTAGAGACGGCTTTTTTATTATTTTTGTAGGTCTCAATGGGAGTATACTCAAATGTAAAGGGGATGTATTGACATGATAAAATTTTAAATTATAGATATATGAAAAGTGTAGCAATAGGTATTGATATAGGAGGAACAAACACCGCCATAGGTATTATTGACAGGGAGGGGAATGTACTTAATAGCCGAACCATCCCAACACCAAGCAAACAAGAAAACCCTTCAGGCTCACAATCTCTTTCTGATGACATTTTGGATAGGTACATCCTAAAACTATCCAGCACGATAACAGAGATGATTACGGCCTTGAAGAACACTAATAATGAAATAGTGGTAGAAGGGATTGGCATGGGCGCTCCTAATGGAAACTATTATAATGGAACCATCGAATTTGCACCAAACCTTCCATTTGTCGGAATCGTTAACATCGTCGACTTGCTACAAGCAAAACACCCAGAGCTAAAGGTTATAAAACTTACCAACGATGCAAATGCCGCAGCAATAGGCGAAATGATTTATGGCGGAGCAAAGGGCATGAAGAATTTTGTGATGTACACTTTGGGAACGGGAGTCGGTAGTGGCATTGTTGTCAATGGCGATTTGGTTTATGGACATGATGGATTTGCTGGAGAATGTGGTCATACAACCTTGTTTCCTAATGGTCGGCATTGTGGATGTGGCATACCAGGACACCTAGAGGCATATTGCTCTGCATCAGGAATGAAACGCACAGCCTTCGAACTCTTAGCTTTCAGAGATGGTTACAACAGCGAACTCGCAGAGTATTCATACAAGGAAATGACATCAAAAACCATCTATGAAGCCGCAATAAATGGTGACGACATTGCCTTAGAGGTGTTTAGAAGAACAGGGGAATATTTAGGGCAAGGAATGGCCGATACAGTGCATCATCTTAGCCCAGAGGCAATATTTGTATTCGGAGGACCAACTGCTGCCGGCGAGGTCATCTTCGACCCCATAAGGAAGGGCATTCAAAAATACCTTCTTCCTATATTCAACAAGCCTAACGGAGTGAAAATCATACCATCAAAACTAAAACTTGGCGATGCCGCAATCATGGGAGCAAGTGCATTGGTGTGGCAAGAGATACAAAAATAATACGCAAATATACGTCGCAGGGGGTGCTTGTGAAAAAGCAAGCTCCTCTATGGCGCACTAATTTTATGCCCATCCTCGTAAAAAAGACTTTTCCAGCCCTTGTTCAACCTCGTTTTAGTATTCGGATTTATGCGCCCCCTACATACAGCTCTACCCGTCTCCCCCTTTCGCTTGCCACCTTTATATAGACCTTTAACTTCAATGCTCCATTGCCTTAATATTCACTACACCTTCCACATATAAGACCTTTTCTAAATCTGAATGAGCGAGTAGGATTACCCCTATCGTCAAGAATGATTATTCTTGCATTTATTGGCTTATGAGTATTCTTATTCAAAAACAAACCATTGTCGTTCTGATATTTATTTCCAAGCTCAAACACACTAAGCTCGTTGTATGTCTGAGCCTTTATGTATTACGTAAAGAAGACAAATTATTCAAAATAATTTCATTTTTATTTTTGCACAAAAAAATCTAAATACCTTTGATAGCAAATAGCTCTAAATCCTGAAGCATATGTCACAAAAAGAAGAGAAGCACAAACATCTGCCCATTAAAACCTGGGCCAAAGACGACAGACCAAGAGAAAAGCTTGCAAAAAATGGAGCATCATACCTATCGGATGCCGAGTTGATTGCCATACTAATTGGGAATGGAGGAATTGATGAAAGCGCACTGGACCTTGCAAAAAGAATGCTCTCTGCATTTGACAATAAACTACAGAATATTGTAAGATTATCGGCAGACGATTTTATGAAATTCAAAGGAGTTGGACTAGCAAAAGCATCCGTTCTGCTTGCTGCCTTTGAACTAGGACGGAGAAGAATTTCAATAGACGACAAGAAAATTATAATTAGAACCTCAAAAGATATCATCAACTACGTTGGAGCAGACTTGAGAGATCTGCAACACGAAGAATTTTGGATTATCCTACTTAGTCGCTCAAACGCAGTAATCGAACGACGCAGGATTAGCATGGGCGGAGTCTCAGGAACTTTCGTAGATGTCAAAATAATCTTCAAACTCGCATTGGACAAGCTAGCGTCAGCAATAGTGCTACTACACAATCACCCATCTGGTTCGTTAGAAGCCAGCAGGGAAGACAAAGAGCTTACGAATACCATAAAGTCAGGTTGTCAAACCTTAGGGATTACCCTATTAGACCATATAATAATAACACAATCATCGTATTTTAGTTTCGCAGACAAGAACATAATCTAAGCTCATGGAAATCGACAGCAACCGATTATATTTTAGAACAACACTTAGAAAACTAAACCTAGAAATTAGTATATTTGCCAAATATTGACTGTCTATGCACCCAAAGCATGCATCGAAACACCGTAACTAGCACTTCAAGCCAGATAAAATAAAGGCATTGAAGAAGGGAGCACAGAACAAAACGGATTGATCGTATTTTGAAATACAATAAAGAATTGGAAAAACATTAAAAATTATGGGTAAAATAGTGTCTTTGGCAAATCAGAAAGGTGGAGTTGGAAAAACTACAAGCTCCGTAAATCTTTCTGCAGCAATAGCAATGCTTGGAAAAAAAGTACTCTTGGTGGATGCCGACTCTCAGGCAAATTCAACCTCTGGACTAGGGGTAGACTCCGATAATGTAAAATTAAGCATCTACAACTGCCTCCTCGAAGACGTGGACGCAAAAGACGCTATACTCAAGACAAATATCGAGAATCTGTATCTATTACCGTCTCATATAGATCTAGTTGGAGCAGAGGTAGAGTTACCAACTTTGCACAATGGTAGCTATGTACTTCGCGAGATGCTAAATTCTATAAGAGAAGACTACGATTTAATATTTATAGACTGCTCCCCCTCTTTGGGAATGATAACCGTAAATTCGCTGACAGCATCTGACACCGTGCTAATACCCGTTCAGTGCGAATATTTTGCATTGGAAGGCATCGGAAAGCTACTAAACACTATCAAACTTGTGCAGTCTGAGCTGAATCCCAACCTCCTCATAGAAGGTTTTGTATGTACGATGTTCGATTCCAGAACAGGTTTATCGAACGAAGTGGTAGAAGAGATGAGAACTCACTTCGAAGACTTGTGCTTTAAGACCATAATAAATAGAAACGTGAAGGTTAGCGAAGCTCCTAGCTATGGCATGCCAGTAGTAACATACGACAAGACATCCACAGGCGCAAAAAACTACATGGAATTGGCAAAAGAATTCCTACAACGCAATGACATGACAAGAATGTCTAGCGAAGAGAAAAAAATGAGAAACGAATAAAACATGGTAAAACGACAAGCATTAGGCAGAGGAATAGGTTCTCTTATTCCTAGAGAAGCAGCAGAGAAAATAGCCACAATAAACGAAATTGAGATTTCGTCTATTGTGGCAAACCCATATCAACCTAGGTTAGAGTTCGATGACGAATTAATAGAGGATTTAGCAAATTCTATAAAAGAGCTTGGTATAATACAACCATTAACACTACGTCAGACGGGAGATGATGAATATCAGATAATAGCAGGAGAGCGTCGTTTTCGAGCAGCAAAAAAAGCGGGACTAAAGAAGGTTCCTGCATACATTAGAACAGCCGACAACGACGAAATGCTCGAGATGGCACTCGTCGAGAACATTCAGCGAGAAGACTTAAACGCAATAGAAGTTTCCTTGAGTTATCAGAGACTCATTGACGAATTCAGCCTTACTCAAGACGCACTTGCTAAACGAGTTGGGAAGAACAGAGCTACCGTGGCTAATTTCCTCAGGCTCCTCAAGTTGCCCCCTGCCATACAAAAAGGAGTTCGAGACAAGGAAATAACAATGGGACACGCTAAAGCTCTACTACCTATTGAGGATGAAGATACTCAATTAATGTTTTACAAACAGATTTTAGCGCACGATTTCTCTGTCAGAAAAACAGAAGAACTAGTAAAAAATCTTGATGAAAATAATGACAACGAGGATAAAAAAAACATTCAGTCTAAAGTTACCTCTGAATACGACTCCAGCATTAAAGAACTATTTGGAAAGAAGGCAAAAGTATTGCTAAACGCCAATGGCAAAGGACGAATAGTTATTCCGTTTGCATCGGAATCAGTATTGAAAGCTTTATTGGAAGAGATCCATAAGAAATAACACGTACAAGGCACCTATACTTTAAGCTACAGGATGAAAGGCATAAATATGAATATAAAAAGCTTATTACTCATCTCATCACTTCTCGCATGGAGCTTGAGCATAGATGCTCAAGTAGCAGACAGCACGCTTGGCATAGAGCTAAACAAAGATATTGAGTCGGGAGCAAGTATATACACACATACAAAATCGCCAACGACAGCAAGCCTATACTCCGCAATATTCCCTGGCCTTGGACAGATTTACAATGAAGCATATTGGAAAGTCCCCATAGTCTACGGACTACTAGGAAGCATGTTGTATGTTGTATATTTTAACGACAATCAGTACAAACTATTCAGAAAAAGCTACTTAGACCTTACCGACGCAGACCCAAACACCATATACTATCAAAATATAGCATCTTGGAAATGGATGATAAAAGACAAACAAAATTTTGCTAGTAGACTCAACACTGCCTCAAGCTCAGCACGAAGAAATAGAGACTACATGATAATATGGACAGTGGTGGCATATCTTGCTCAAATCATTGATGCAAGCGTAGATGCACATCTATTTAGTTTTGATGATTCAGAAAGCTTAGCATACCGTATTTCGCCTGCTCCACTCTTAGATATAGCATCAGGAAAGAGTTACCTAGGACTGAATTTTGTGCTAACAT
This sequence comes from Bacteroidales bacterium, assembly GCA_047974415.1. Taxonomy (GTDB): domain Bacteria; phylum Bacteroidota; class Bacteroidia; order Bacteroidales; family Prolixibacteraceae; genus JBKEAJ01. The sequence continues at coordinate 61,397 of JBKECH010000065.1, forward strand.
TTTAGAAATAAGTAGCATAATAATAATTTTGTTTACTACCTTTGTCGCCAAGTATCTATAATTAAAAATGTATGATTGGAATAAAAAAGCAAAGTATAATAATGATGACCATCCTAATACTGCTACCCGCAGCGTTTGGATTCTCACAAGATAAAACGGCATCAAATAATGCAACAAGCACTACAAACAATGTAAAAGAAAACACCAATACCAAACAACAATTAGCGTCTATCGATGTTTCAGAGTATCTAGACAGCATGCATCTCAACATAGAAACAGACACAATTAAACTCCTCGAGATAGACCAAAAGTATCAAGAATGGGTGAAAACAGACGAGGTAGATGAAACTGGCGACAGCTTGGTATTCGCCTCCCTTGATAGATCCGATGCCTCTTATATAGACAAACTCTCTAAATTAAATTCGGCTATTCCGTTAACTTATAACAAAGAGGTCAGAAAATATATAGATTTATATACTGGTTCTTGGCACAAAACCACATCCGCAAATCTTGCTCTATCTAAATTTTATTTTGACAAGATTGACGCCGTATTTGACAAGTACGACATCCCTCTAGAGATCAAATATTTGGCAGTTGTGGAGTCTGGATTAAATCCCATAGCACGTTCACATATGGGAGCAAAGGGAATGTGGCAGTTTATGTTTTACACTGCTAAGAAGTACGGCTTACAAGTAAGTTCAATGGTCGACGATAGGTACGACTTCATTAAACAGACAGACGCCGCAGCGAGGTTTTTATTAGATTTGTACGACATGTACGACAATTGGCAACTAGCCATGGCCGCCTATAATTGTGGCCCAGGCAATGTTAACAGAGCGATAGCGCGCTCAGGAGGCAAGACCGATTTTTGGGATATTTACGCACATCTTCCCAGGGAAACACGCTCCTATCTTCCTAAGTATATTGCAATAATGTATGCCATGAACTATGCCGATGAGTATGGTATCGAAGCAAACAACAACTTACTTAAGATGACTAATAGCGTGGAAGTCGAAGTACAAGACTATTTATACTTATCGCAAGTTGCCGAGAAGTTTGGAATCGACGAAGACCTCATCAAAAAACTAAATCCTCAGTTTTTTAAGGGCATAATACCTGCTAGCAAGGATAAAACATACAAGATGTTCGTTCCCTTAGAAATAGCCACAAAATTCTACATGCAAGAGAACGTCCTCTATGCGATGGCCGACGATAGAAACGCCATTCATAAAGTAAACAAACACACACCTCCTGCAAATGTTATTGATAATAACCTTGCAGTAATCCCTGAAAATTCAACAAAATTACAATATACTGTAAAAAGCGGTGATAATGTAGGATTTATTGCAGAGTGGTACGGAGTAAGCTCTGACAAAATCCGCAGATGGAACAATCTGCGTAAAAACTTGATTAGAGTGGGGCAGAATTTGACCATCTACGTGCCTAAAGATAAAAAAAGCTATTATCTGGCAATAAACAAATTGAGCTTCGACCAAAAGCAACAACGAGTCGGAGTGGTAGGAAAATCCGAACAAGAGATAAAGCTTGCAGAGGGAGGCTCTTACCAATACCACACAGTGAAGAGTGGCGATAATTTTTGGAATATTGCTGACGAATATGGAGTATCGACCAATGATTTGATAAAACTGAACAAGGAAAAGAGCTCGAAGAGACTGAAAGTTGGTGATCAAATAAAGATAAAAAAGAGAGGCTGATTTAGCAGACTAACAATACGAATAAAGGCGAATGTCTATTGATATTCGCCTTTATTCGTATTGAGCGGGAGACGGGATTCGAACCCGCGACCCCAACCTCGGCACGGTTGTGCACTACCAACAGAGCTACTCTCGCACCCTAACTGCTACCCGGGGCGCGAATCACTGTTTTATGACACTAAATTCATTCCTGTCTGAGTATCAGTTGTTAATGCTGTGTTTTTGTGTAGTTGTCACATTGCATTTCACTTTACATTGGGCGAGTTTGGTTCTGCACTCGGTTCTGCGGCATTATTCCCTTTGCCTCCGAAGAAAGGATGATTTTTAAGCATATCGGCATTTTCCTCAGCCGATACTTTGATATATTTCAAAAATGTTGATTCTTTGGTGTGGCCTGTAATTTTCATTATTGCGAGAGTGGGAACGCCGGCTTTATAGGCGTTTGTTGCGAATGACCGCCGAGCTGTATGGGTGCAAATGAGCTTGTATTTCTCGAAAGTCTCTTGTTTTACCTCTCCGGCAATATGTTTATGAATAAGCACTTTCTCATTAAGCCCTGCAAGTTGGGCAACCTCTTTAATATGTATATTTATTTTTTGGTCTGAAACGGTAGTATTCGGATTAAAACCGCTTTCGAGGATTTCCTTAATAACCGGATGAATCGGGATTACTGTATTAGATCCTGTTTTTACTGTTTTCATTCGGATGTGGCTTCCTATGTTCATCTCGTTAAGCCGCCCGAAGTCTGAAACCCTTAAGCCAGTATACGCCCCTATAAGAAACCTATCCTTAATGAGTAGCATGCTTTCTATTTTTCGATGCACCTGAAAAGGCAGTAAGTTTGGGAAATGCTTCAAAACAAGTTCGGGAGTAATATCAAGGTGATGTATCTTTAATAGTTCTTCCTCTGTTAAATAAATGCTTTCCGATTCCTTGTTTGTCGTTATGAACTCTTTGTGTTCTATGTGGTTGAAGTTGTGTAGTTTGTCGACTAATTTAGATTCCCGATAAACTTGTTTTATAACCTTTATCATAGTGCCAAAATAGTTGTCTGAATAACCTTGCTTGTAGAACCAAATTTGAAAATCGTTGTAGAAGTTAATGTTTATGTCTTCAAAGCGAAGTTTTCGGCACTTCTCCTTTTCATATTTTATCAGTTTGTTGAGAGTGGTAATGTATTTTTTTATTGTTATCACGCTTCGCACCTCTTCATAACGAGAAATATATATCTGTACATATTCAGAAAATAAAATGGGTTTGGGTGCAGTGGTGTCGTCTTTATAATACTCCTTATCGAGATGAGCGAAAAACTCTTCTGGAATGGGGGGGTGATAATACTCTTTGAAGTGCGACATGGTTCGCAAGGCGGCAGCTTCCCATTTCGACAAGATGTCATTAAGTATATTTCCGTAAGCGTAATCCCCTGTAATCTTTGCTCTTTTCTTTGTATTATTCCACATTTTCACAGGAATAGACTCGCCGACAGACCTCCGATACTTTTTCCCACTGAATGAAACAAGTATCGATATAGCCGAGCTTTTTCGAGTAGGATTGACAAGGAAAAAGGTTACCATAGAATTACTTTTGTGGCTTTGCAAACATCTCGCCCTTGCCTGTTAGTAGCCATTTGGCAGAAATATCATAATCGGAAACGAGATAAGCGAGCCAAGCCAATTGAACGTTTTTTTGTGTAGACTGATTATTTTCTAAGGCATTAAGGTTCCAGCGATTTATTCCATGCCGATTAGTAAATGTTTGTTTACCCCGGATAATCTTCCGTTCCTTTAAGGCATAGAGGGCTTCAAAAAAACGCTTTGTTATTTTTTGACTTTCTTCTGATTGCATAATTCGTTAGATTTATCGTTTGCGGCTTTGAATTTGGCGTTTATTCCATTCGCTCGCTCACTTAATAGGTTGTCCCATTTTTCAAGTGTTTTGGGGCTGAAATCAGCCTTTTTCTTTCCTGATATAACTTGCTCAAACTCTCGCAACTCTTTTGGCGACATAACGGGCATATACCTTTCCATGTCGAGAATTTTCACCATAGTTTCATGCATTGTTTTTCTTATGTTTGAATACTTACTATCTAATATCATTTCCCCCTCGCCGAGTAAAAACCAACGGGCATTTATTTCGGGCAAGTGGCTTACGACAGTCAAAACGGGTTGTAGTCCAAAATTCCCTCCCCTTAACAGCTTTGCAAGGTATTGAGGCGACCAACCCATTAACGAGGCAAACTCGGTTTGTTTGCCGCCTGTTTTATATTTTATAATATCAAGCAGGCGTGTATTCATAATTGGTTAAGCGAAATTAATTCTCCTGTTTCGATATTCACAACCACCTTGTGAGAGTGCTTATCTCCTGAAAACTCCGTTACATCAACAATA
>JBKECH010000121.1:0-2264 GCA_047974415.1 Bacteroidales bacterium
TTATTTGTTTCATTCTTTATGATGGTTAGCTATTGATTATTTTTCGCGATGGTTTAGAGCGAACGCTTGTTCCATAGGGGTCAAAATAAGCGATTCCCAGAATTGCATTTAGTGCACTACATTCGTGCGAAGTGTGCAAATACTTGGATCGCAAGGCTCTGATGGTGAGATGATCTTTTATCTTTTGTTGTAGTTCGGGATAGTCTGAATAGTCTTTGTAATTAAGTTCTTTAACCGTTTCACTAGTAGGCTCTAGCATATCACTTGGATGCATTGGAGTATCTATTCTTGTTGATTCTTCTGGAGCTACATAAGTGGCGTTAGATGAAAAAATTACATCGTTTTGCCTTTTTATCTGCTCTATTTCATTATCTAACTCTTGGCGAGTATAAAATTGCATAGGTTTGGCTTTGTCAAACACATAGGCACGTAATCGTTCATTGGTGTACGCAAGTTCCGTAGGTATCTTATGCTTATCTACAATGACATTGTTAAACTTAATTCCTACGGGGTTAAGCTGTGCTTTGTCTTTCATGATAATCAAAGGGATAAAGCTATATTCATTCTTTACTTTCTTGGCCCCTTTTGTTTTGATATAACCTTGGGCTTCTAATAGGCTATTTTGTATTTTAGCTCTATACCCAAACTTACATTCTAATTGCCTCTTGCTCCAATACCAACCTTCTTCTATTAAATAATCAACTTCTTTTTCTAAATCAGAGTAGCTCCCTCCAAATATTACTTTATCTTTTTCTTTTACAATTGGGTTATAGCCCCCCCAATATCACTATGCACCCCAGGCAGAGCCTTTTCGTAGGCTGATCCTTTGCTTTTTGTAACGCTGGCTAGGGCAAATTTCTTTCGACGTTCGTCCATTGCTGTAAGATGCAACACATCTTGAGCTTTTCCCACAGCATCTAAGTGCAAAACCTTTGTTCCGCCATCTCCAATGCCCTTCCAATAAGAAGGAACGGTGTCGAATAGTCCTGCAAAGGCTATTTTTATTTCTCCTTCAAACTTTATTTCATTTTCTATAAATGCCTTGCCCAGCGCACCGTGTGCTGGTTGAGCTGGCACGGTATAGCTTGTTGTTGCTCCAGTTATACTTGGTGCAGAAGTATTAATCTGTTCGGGTTTCTCATCTTGGGTTATTTCATATATAAAATTACGAGCTGCTGCTGCTCCCCGACTAAAACCAAAGACATCAACTGTTAAGACTGCTATCTCGTCATCTTCAATTAATTCTTTACACAATTCTGCCAATTTATAACATCCTTTTTCTACTTTTTTTAGAATACCTGTGCGCCCTGCTCCAAAGGCTCCTCCAGGGAACGGTTTATCATCACCTCCAATAATATCTTCACCATCGGATGTTGTGGCAATACCTTCGATATACACACAACCAATGAGTTCTGTTTTTTTGTTGGAAGTGTCGTCGTAATAGTTAAATAGTCGTGCCACATTGCTATAATCGTTAGAATAGCTATCGTCTATTTTTAAACCTGATTTGCCAGACCGCAAACGTTCTTCATAGACAGCGGCGGCGACGGCATTGTGCTCTTGCCCATGTAGCTTTTTAAAAAACTCTAATCGCCCTTCGGTATTAAATTTATTGTTATTAGTCCCATCAAAGAACATACTAACACGTATATTAACCTCATTGCTATTTACCAGCTTAGTTCTGTTGCTAACAATTCCATCTGCATTATCTCCATGCGTTGCTCTGGCCTCAAAATAACCGTGGTTCACATCATTTCCCATATTATATTATTTATTCGTCTAGCATAGTGTAATTTGGTATCTCATATTCGACAATGGCAACATCATCATTCACCGTGCCTGTTAGCGAAATAACTTCTTCATCCTCGATCTTCTTGCCAGCCTCATCTTTTATTTAATACGTTTTAAGTCAAAAGAAATGGTGTCGCCGTTAGGTATATTACGTGTTACGGCTTTTACCTTAATCACTTCAACCATTCTTTCTTCATCTAATTTATCCTCTGTCTCATAGTCACAATACTTCGTTAAAAATGTTGATAACCATTTACAAATCAACAAAATAAATCGTTTTTTTATTTGGAATGCTCCCTGATAATCAGTATCTTAGTCGGATTTTAGCACAAATCTATTAAACATGATTATCAAGGGAGCAAATATTTACAACAACTTAATTACCAGTATACTAGGCGACGCTTTGTTTCTGAATAAATGCAGGAGAGACTTTATTTGTGAAATCTTACTACTTTTTCTTTCCATCAAAGGAA
>JBKECH010000122.1:0-11806 GCA_047974415.1 Bacteroidales bacterium
AGCCAAGAGCAAGGGTGTCCATAGCGATGTGGAATCTGAAGGAAGCTGGCGGCAAAAGTCTGACCTGACGAACAGAAATCAGATATAAGGCGGAGTGTGGGGGTAAATCTGCCAAACAAGATAAAGCCCAATAACTATTCGGAACCATACTTAGTAAATCTGGCGGATATTAGGCGGAAAGATTACGTTCTTATCTGGGGAGGTCTCGCAGACGTGCGGATATTTTTTTTTAGAGGCATGGAGTAAAGCTAGCTGAGAGAAGTCAGCCGAGGACATAGAAAGCATGGGGAAGGTCCGAACCTTAACAAATCGAGAAGTAAATGAATGTTACCTAATGCAAGACAGAAAGCAGAAAATACCACCATCAAATAGTAGCTATCCTCAGAATAGAAGCACGGCATGTGGAAGCTATGAGGGAGCGCAATCTATCATTGGGTATATCGAGAAGCGTTTGCTGCTCAAGGTAAATCAGGAGAAGACGAAAGTAGGATATATACGAGGGTTGTATCGAAATTAAGGAACTGCCACGTGCCGAACGGCATGCGTGGTGGTGTGAGAGGACGGAATGGGAATTAATCCCATTCCTCCTACTCGATTATTTTGATAAAATAGTATCGCTTTGGTTTAACAATAAAAGCACTTTCTTTGTATATGTTTGCTTGTTAGTGAGTTGTGTGATCATGAGCGAAGTGTGCGAAATAGACAACAAAGTGTTTGTTAAAAAAGGATTATGCATGTATTTTTGCAGGATGAAACGAACCATGAGAACAAAACTCTCACGCAGGAGAATGATTAATTGACAAGATACATGTGGCAATTAAAAAATAAAATGTAAACATGTGAAACAGCCATGGCGGTAGGCTTTAAGCTTTCTGACACACAGGCGAATGATTAACCCAGCAAAAGCCAAAAGCCTATAGCTTGCAGCTTATTGCAGAATTTTAAACACGTAAAAAATAAATATATGAATTCTTTTGAAAATAGATTGAAAGGCTTGCTTGAGGAGCACGAGGAGCTACTTACGCGTCAAAATATGCCACTCAAGGCAAGCAATGGGGTTTTTCGGCGTTATGCAAACCCAATACTTACGGCGGCACATACTCCAATTATATGGCGCTACGATATGGATGAGGCAAGCAATCCGCTACTTATGGAGCGTATCGGTATCAATGCTACGTTAAACTCGGGAGCCATTAAGTGGGAAGGTAAATACCTGTTGGTAGTGCGAGTTGAGGGAGCAGATAGAAAGTCCTTCTTTGCTGTTGCCGAAAGCCCCAACGGCGTGGATAATTTTCGTTTCTGGGACTATCCCATCACTATGCCAGAAGACACAGTGCCAGCTACTAATGTGTACGACATGCGCCTGACGGTCCACGAGGATGGTTGGATTTACGGAATATTTTGTGCCGAGAGACACGACGACGCCACACCAAACGATTTGTCAGCAGCAAGAGCAACGGCAGGCATTGCCCGAACAAAGAACTTGAAACAGTGGGAGCGCCTGCCCGACCTAAAAACTAAGAGTCAGCAACGAAATGTAGTCCTACATCCCGAATTTGTAGACGGCAAGTATGCTCTTTACACCCGTCCGCAGGATGGTTTTATCGACACTGGATCTGGGGGAGGCATTGGTTGGGCATTGGTAGACGATATGTGCAACGCAGTAGTGAGAGAAGAGAAAATCATAGATTCTCGTTTTTACCATACAATAAAGGAAGTGAAAAATGGACAAGGGCCGCACCCCATAAAGACCGACAAGGGCTGGCTTCACTTAGCCCACGGAGTGCGTAATTGTGCTGCTGGTCTGCGCTATGTGTTATATATGTTTATGACCGACCTCAAAGAGCCTTCCAAGCTTATAGCCTCGCCTGCTGGACATTTCATGGCTCCCGAGGGAGAAGAACGACTGGGCGATGTGTCGAACGTCTTGTTTACAAATGGATGGATTGCTGACGACGACGAGAAAGTGTTTATCTACTATGCATCGTCAGATACACGAATGCATGTTGCCACATCCACCGTAGAGCAACTTGTGGACTACTGCATGAATACTCCCGAGGATGGTTTCACATCATCCGCATCAGTAGAGACAATAAATAAACTTATAAACAAAAACCTAAGGATTATAGAGAATATGCTCTAGAGCTAAATTGATTATACCAATGATAAAACTACAAGAAAAAATAGGATATGGCTTAGGGGACATGGCCTCTTCGATGTTTTGGAAGCTCTTTACAGCTTATCTGATGATTTTTTACACAGACGTATTTGGCATCCCGGCAGAAGCTGTTGGAACTATGTTTCTGCTTACACGATTTTGGGATGCTATTAATGACCCCGTTTTTGGAGTGTTGGCAGATCGCACTAACACTCGTTGGGGGAAGTTTCGCCCGTATCTACTTTGGTTCTGCATTCCGTTTGGAGTTGTTGGAGTATTAACCTTTGTAACTCCAGACATGAGTGTGTCAGGAAAAATAGTGTATGCATATATTACCTACACGCTTATGATGATGGTCTACTCTGCCATTAACGTTCCTTACGCCTCGTTGTTGGGAGTGATGAGTCCAAACCCAAGCGAGAGAAACGTATTGTCGACCTTCAGAATGACCTTTGCCTATATCGGTAGCTTTGTTGCGCTCTTCTCCTTCGAGCCTATGATAAAATATTTTAACGAGACCAAAGGCTATTCCGAACAGGCGAGCTGGACAATGAGTGTTGCTGCAATAGCGACACTATGCGTAATTGTGTTCTACGGATGTTTCCGCCTAACCAAAGAGCGTGTGAAACCCGTAAAATCAAAGAGCAATTTAATCGGGGATTTATCTGATCTGCTGAAGAATAGACCTTGGTGGATTTTATTGGCAGCAGGTGTGGCAGTACTAATATTTAATTCTGTAAGAGACGGTGCTGCTGTATACTACTTCAAGTATTTTGTGGGCGAAGAGCATGTAGAGGTCCCTATTTTGTTTGGATTCAGAGTGTCGCCACATCTTGCACTTAGTGCGTTGTATCTGTCGGTAGGGCAGATTGCCAATATTGTAGGTGTCGTTCTGGCAGCGCCTATCAGCAATACTATCGGGAAGAAGAGAACATTTATAGCATCGATGTTAATTGCAACGGTGTTGAGTATAATATTCTATCAGTTTGACAAAACTCAGCTGGAAATGATTTTCTTGTTTCAGATTCTCATCAGTGTCTGTGCTGGTAGTGTTTTTCCTATGCTTTGGTCGATGTATGCCGATTGTGCTGACTACTCTGAACTAAAAACTGGAAACAGAGCAACAGGGCTGATTTTCTCCTCTTCTTCTATGAGTCAAAAACTTGGATGGACCATTGGAAGTGCATTGACAGGCTGGTTGTTGGCATATTTTGGATTTGAAGCAAATGTCGAGCAAAGTGCAGAAACAATCAGTGGCATTAAGATGTTCTTGAGCACTATTCCTGCAGTAGGAGCTTTTCTTAGCATTGTTTTCATAATCCTCTATCCACTGAACGAGGGTAAAGTTAGCAGTATAACTGCCGAGCTGGAGGTAAGGCGTAAGCAACTTAGCGAACAGTAGCAGGAGCTGGGCATTGCAGAAAGGAGGCCCCTAAAGACAAAGCCACCGTATGCACAAGTACATACGGTGGCTGGAAGAGAGTAATCTTCACGAATCTGATTTTGTCAGATGGATTGTATAAGTTCTTTTATTATGGAGGACATTTTTGGTTCTGCTTCTTGAGCTACTTTCTGTACTTCTTCGTGCGATATTTCGACAATTTCGCTAGGCACTCCAATGTCTGTTATTATCGACAATCCGAAGCAGCGCATATTGGAATGTCGAGCAACGATTACTTCTGGAACAGTAGACATCCCTACTGCATCAGCACCAAGAATACGCACCATTCTATATTCGGCAGGGGTTTCAAATGTTGGACCAGTAAGTCCCAAATATACACCTTCCTCCACGGCTATCTTATTTTTGCTTGCAATCTCTTTGGCTTTGGCTATTAGTTTCTTGTCGTATGCCTCGCTCATGTCTGGGAAACGAGGACCTAGTTCGTCGTAATTCTTTCCTATAAGAGGGTTGGTGCCAAACATATTAATATGATCATTGATAATCATAATAGTGCCGAGCTTGTAATCGGGGTTTAGTCCACCACTTGCATTCGATACGAGCAATGTGTCTATGCCCATTTCTTTCATCACCCTAAAGGGGAAAGCGATGGTTTCCATGGAGTATCCCTCATAGTAGTGAAAACGCCCCTGCATTGCCAATACATATTTGCCACCAAGCTGTCCGTATATCAGTTTTCCCGCATGCCCCTTAACCGTTGATATAGGGAAGTTTGGGATGTCGCCGTAGGGAAACTCTTCAACAATGTCTATCTCATTGACAAGCCCTCCAAGTCCAGTGCCAAGCACAATGCCGATTTTAGGCTTACTGTCTAGTCTGTTTAAAATGAAGTTCGCCGTTTTTTTTATTTTATCTAGCATGTCGTATTTGTTTTTAAATTTATTTCAGAGCTAGCATAGCATCTTTCATTCTTGACATTGCTTTCAGGAGTTGTTCTTCTGAGGCAGCATAGGAGATTCTAAGGCATTTGTCAGCTCCAAAGGCTGAGCCTGAAACTACGCCAATATGAGCTTTGTTGAGCAAGTGCATACTCAAATCGTCGGCGTTTGTAATTGTTGTTGTTCCATCAGATTTTCCGAAATAAGCAGAAACATCGGGGAATACATAAAAGGCGCCTTCAGGGATACTAGTTTTTAGCTTGGGAATTTCAGCCAGTTTTTCTAGCACTAAATCTCTTCTTTCTTTAAACTTATGTACCATTTTTGTAACTTCGGAGTTGTCGGAGTTTATGGCTTCGGCAGAGCAGATTTGGGCGACAGAGTTCGGACCTGAAGTGTATTGCCCTTGCAACTTTATCATTGCTTTTGAAATCCACGTGGGTGCTGCGGTGTATCCAATTCTATAGCCGGTCATTGCATATGCCTTCGAGACTCCGTTTATGACCACAGTTCGTTCTTTCATGCTCCCTATTTCTGCAATGGATGTATGTTTCACGCCATAGGTAATGTATTCGTATATTTCGTCGGATATAACAATAATGTCAGGATGCTTGTCTAGCACTTCAACAAGAGATTCTAGTTCTTCTTTTGTATAGACACTGCCTGTGGGATTTGAGGGACTATTGAAAAGAAAAACCTTGGTTTTGGGGCTAATGGCCTGCTCAAGCTGCTTGGATGTTATTTTAAAATCATTCTCAACACCCGCTTCGATGATTACACTTTTACCTTCCGATAGGGTTACGAGTTCTACATAAGTGACCCAATATGGTGCAGGAATAATCACCTCGTCATCTTTCTCGACAAGGGCTTGAAGAGCATTTGCAAGTGAGTGCTTAGCTCCGTTTGAAACGCAGATTTGTGTTTGTTCGTAGTCTAGCTTGTTGTCTCTCTTGAGCTTGTTTGCAATTGCCTTGCGTAAAATAGGATATCCCGGAACTGGCGAGTAGTGGGAGTAGTTGTCGTCTATCGCTTTTTTTGCAGCCGCTTTTATGAAGTCGGGGGTGTCAAAATCGGGTTCACCTACTCCAAGGCTGATGATGTCAAGACCTTGTTCTTTTAACTCCCGACTTTTTTGCGCCATTGCCAAAGTTGCAGACTCGGCAAGGTTTGTAACCCTGCTCGCTATTTTCTGTCTCATAATATTCAGATGTTTTTTGTTATTACGAGGAACAAATATATGAAAAAACAATCAGAAAAAAAGAGAAGCTGACAGGGGATTAGGGAGAAAGAGATAAAAAAATAATATAATTATGGGAGTTGGTATTCAGCCCAAGTTCAGACGGGAGCGATTTAAATTTAAGTAGTTTGATACAATTAGCATTTGCAAATGGAGAATCTGGTGGAGATGAAGGCTGTGACTGTGCTGATGGTCCAGGAGCATCAGAGTGCAGTTGTAGTGGAGAGATCTTAGGTATCGGCATGGACTGTTCTGTAACTTGTCAGACTGGTTATTATGCATGTTGTTCAGACTTAAATGATGGAGCAACCTGCAAGTGTGTAAAAGAAAGTTTATTTATTATTAGAGTTCGTCTATAAAGCCCAATATCTGCGTTGTGCTCACTTTGCGAATTAGCCATTTAGACAAGTAGAGACGCCCAATTTGGGCGTCTCTACTTTCAATAAACAAACTCCCAACATGCAGAATAGCAGGTCTTTATGTTTAACTTTATAGTCCAGGCTCTTGATATTATGGACAAACACTATTTAACCCAGAATATGTATTCGCTTAGCTGCTTACATGCTCCAATCTCTTCAAAACAAACGCTTCGTTGGATTCAGACGAAGTGCATTGCGTCTCTACCTCACCATAGCGGTGCTATGTCTCAATAGCTAAAAGCTTTATTTTATCGAACCTTGAACACTCATTACGGCGTTCTAATGCATAATTTTGGTTTATTGTCCTGAAAGGGGTATTAGCCTTGCCGACAAATCTGGGTTGGGCATGTCTTTGTCAAGAGGAAATATAGGTCGAATGATGTTTTTGTGTCCTAGGCGCTCAAGGTCCTGATCCACTCCGCCTGGAGTTAGAGCCATGATCCACTCCGCTCTCATGTTGTATAACTCTGGAACTAGATAACCAATCTTAACAACCACTATATCGGTTTTTTGAGGGCTTAATCCGAGCTCTTTAAAGTCTTTTTCGTAATGATAGGGCTTGCGTTTTTCGGTCACTATTACCTTCACACTTCCTACTTGTGCCACTACTTCTGTTTTGGCATTGCGGTCTCCATTTTTCATGGTTAATATCTTGCCAGTGAGCTCGATGGGTGGGGCATAGCGATTGTCGACAAGGGCGCCAACGTACCCAGTAACGGTCTTTCCAGGACCTGCCTTTATGGCTTTTTCCACAAAATCGGGACCAGGAATGGAGGCATAAATTAAACTTGGACCATCTGCCGATTTAAATTCTTTTCTGTTAAGAATTTCTTGTAATGTCCATGTAACATCGCCAGCTCCCCCTGCTGTGGGGTTGTCGCCCATGTCGCTTATTATAAATGGCTGTTCGTCAAAATCAATAGCTTTGTTCAAGGCATCTTGTAATGATGTTACAGGAGCCACAAATTCAAATTGATTGCGTACCTCCCAAAAGGACTTTGCAAGGCTCTCTGCTGCCGATGTAACAGCGTCTTTATCATCGCCATAAGCCATAACAACACCACGGTTGCGTGGCTCGTCGGCCCATGCATAACCAATCCAAATAGCAGCGTCTATAACTCCGTCTTGCTTTGTCAGTGGGTCTACTTTGGCATACAGGCTTTTGCCAGGTTCTATGCGTGTGCTGGTTTTTTCGCCTGGAAGGAGTATCGGCACCGGTATCCATGCTTTGTACTTGGGCTTGCCTTTGCCACTCTCCAAGCGGTCGAGCAGGTTTGTTAATGCTCGCTCTCGCGACTCCATTGCGTCCTCGTGTGGAGCAAGACGGTAGCAAGTAATCATATCGGTATTCTGGGCAAGTGCTTTTGTTACATTGCCATGCAAATCCATAGACGTAGATATAAGCACATCATTGCCTAGCGCTTGACGTATGCGTGATAGCATGTCGCCTTCGGCATCTTGCAAGCCAACAACACTCATGGCTCCGTGTATGTCGAAGAATAATCCGTCGTAGGGTGCATTTTTTTTTAGACTGTTAATCATCTCGGTTACTAGGCTCTCGTACGCTTCGCGTGTCACAATTCCTCCAGGTACAGCGTGCCCACGTAGAGCTGGGTACCACTGGGCTCTTGCCCTTATTGGTGAATCGTTTTTCATGAAAGGGTACATTCCGAAAATTTCCGCTCCTCGTTTTGTATGGAAAGCCTCGGCTTCTGTCTGTGCGGGCGAGAAAGTACTTGACTCAATTGCTAAGCCCGCAATTGCTACTCTTGGTAAATCCCTGGAAATGTTGTTAGTATTGTTTTTGCATCCAAAACACACAATGACAGTCGCTATCGATAATAAGGTCCTGTAAATATTCTTGCTCATAAGTTTTTTTTTAATGATGTTCCGTTTTCAAAGGTAATATCTTTTGATGAATAAAACTAATGTGTAGAGTCTTTTCAATGATAATCCGTAACTTTGCATCATAATTGAACCCAAATTATGTATAGTACGTCTATAAAGTCCAATATCTGCGTTATGCTCACTCTGTGAATCGGTCATTTACACAAGTAAACTCCCAATTGATAGACTCCCAGTATACAGAAGGGCCAGCCTTGATATTTAACTTTGTAGTTCAGACTCCCGACATTATGGACAGACACTATGTATTGTAACGTCGTAGCAGGTGAGCTAATGCATATGCTGACTTGAAGAACCGAGCTATGAGAGTCGAACTCACACACACGAGCATGACTAATTGGCGAGTTATATGTGATAAGTGAAGGGGGTAATTGTAAATACTTGAAAATGAATGAATTGTTTACGGTTGTTGTAATAATTTGTATGGCTCTTGGAGCTATGCTGTTGCTGTATTGGCTATTGTTTAGAGGCAATTCTCCTTACCGCCTTGGAGGCTGGAAAAAGCCAACATTTGTATTGCTGCCAGAAGAGCGGTTTTTTTTGGAGGATAGGATTTTGTTTTATAACAACCTGACTGATACTGATAAAGAGGTGTTTGAGTACAAAGTGTGCGAATTCCTTACAAATTGTAGGATAACAGGAATACAAACCGAGGTGAGCAAGCGCGACAAGTTGCTTGTAGCATGTAGCGCTGTTATTCCCATATTTCGTTTTACCAACTGGACGTATAATAATCTTGACGAAGTTCTAATTTATCCCAACTCTTTTGATATGCAGTTTCAAACTTCTGGCGACGGTAGAAATGTGCTTGGTATGGTTGGGACGGGTCCATTGAGGGGGAAAATGATTTTGTCGCAACAAGCATTGAGGGCAGGGTTTGAAATCGACAATGACAAAAAAAATACAGGCATGCACGAATTTGTACATCTTATAGACATGGCCGACGGCGAAACTGATGGTGTCCCGTCTGCGCTTTTGGAGCAGGCTTATGTCTTGCCGTGGCTAAATATTATAAAGAAATGTAGTAGTGAAATTCGAGCTGACAAATCGGATATAAACCCTTATGCTGCCGTCAACAATCAGGAGTTCTTTGCAGTTGCCAGCGAGTATTTTTTTGAACGTCCAGAGCTGATGGAGCATAAGCATCCACAGCTGTATGCCTTGTTGGTCAAGATGTACTGCACAAAACCAAAGCTACATAGGATACATAAACGCCGAGACACCAAGCGAAACGACCCTTGTCCCTGTGGAAGTGGGAAGAAGTTTAAATATTGCTGTTTGCCGAAGCATAATTCGTAGAGGCGAACTTATGAACTCGCCATATATACTTAGTGCCTGTCCATAATGTCCAATGTCTACGTTATACTCACTTTGCGAATTAGTCATTTATACAAGTAAACTCCCAATTCACAAACTCCCAACATACAGAAGACAAGCCTTGATATCTAATTTTATAGTTCAGAGGACAGATATTTGAATAGCAGTCAATAGTAACACTCACTATGGACAGACACTACTTAGAAGAGGTGGAATTATTATAGAACAATGAAGCTAATGAGAACTCCGAAAGAAAGTGCCCTTGAGAGCGCAATTTTAAAAGTGTTTGAACATGCGCCAACCACAGACCAAGAGAAAGCCATAGAGCAAATATGCGCTTTTGTATACTCTGGAAAAAACGACGAGCTATTGATTTTATCTGGCTATGCAGGAACAGGAAAGACCTCTATTGTAGGTGCTCTGGTCAAGGCTTTGGTCAGTGTGAATCATAAATCAATGTTGCTTGCCCCAACGGGGCGTGCTGCCAAGGTCCTTGCAGGATATTCTAAGAAAGCTGCTTATACCATTCATAAAAAGATATATCGCCAAAAGTCTTCTTCAGACCTCGATAGTAAGTTTGTGCTCGATAAGAACCTACATACTAACACAATATTCATTGTTGATGAGGCATCTATGATAAATAGCTCCAATTACGAAGATTCTCTTTTTGGCTCGGGTAGTGTGCTGAACGATTTGCTGTACTACGTGTCTACAGGAGTAAACTGTAAGCTGTTGTTTGTTGGCGACTCAGCACAGCTACCACCAGTGGGGCAGGAGATGAGTGCCGCATTGGATATGAAGGCTTTAAGTATCACGGGCTTTACACCGCAAATGTCAGTCTTGGCAGAGGTTGTGAGGCAATCGCTAGAATCGGGCATTTTGTATAATGCTACTACGCTCCGTCAGGTTGTTAATAATGAAAGTATGTCTTTCCTTTATGCTCAATTGAAGTTGGAAGGTTTTTCTGATATTGTCCGCATTGGTGGGGGAGAGTTAATAGAAGAAATATCGAGCTGTTACGATGCCTTCGGACTGGAAGAAACAATGATTATAACGCGCTCTAACAAACGAGCCATAAGGTTTAATCAAGGAATACGAAATACTGTTCTTTATCAGGAAAATGAAATCTGTGTGGGCGATATGATAATCGTTGTGAAGAATAATTACTATTGGAGCGAAGGTTTTGATATCGAGTTTATTGCTAATGGTGATATAGCTAAAATTATTCGCATAAAGAACTATGAAGAGATGCATGGATACAGGTTTGCCAACGTCAGCCTTGAATTTTGCGACTACAATAATATTGAAATAGACTGTAAGATTATTTTGGACACAATAAGCATGGAGACTCCAGCATTGAATAGAGAGCAAAATAAAGCCCTATATTTATCTGTTGCTGCTGATTATGAGTATGTTGCAAATAAGGCGAAACGCTGGAGAGCTATTAAGAGCGATAAGTACTTCAATGCCTTGCAGGTGAAACATGCCTATGCTCTTACTTGCCATAAGGCACAAGGAGGACAATGGAAAGCCTGTTTTATTGACCAAGGATACCTAGTCGAGGAAATGCTCAATAAAGAATACTACCGCTGGCTGTATACCGCATTTACTCGGGCCCAAGAAAAGCTTTACCTAGTGAACTTTAATAAAGAATTTTTCGAAGATGAACTTTAGGTGTGCGAGCGAACTTAGCTTCCTGCCCCGAAGAGTAGGGTGTATAGTCTCATATGTTTAAAATTCTGCAATAAGCTGTAGGCAAAGCTTTATGCTTTAGACATATAGCCTACCACATATAGCTTTTGTGCTTTTGCTGGTTTATAATCATCCTCCTGAGTGTAGCTAGGCTTATAGCTTGCCGCCTATATCCTACTGCCATGGCTGTTTCATAAGGTTGTTGATGACGCTATTATAGTGTCTGTCCATAAAGTCGGGAGTCTGGACTGTATCCCTACTTCCGCAAGCTTTTTCACTTAACTGTTGATAAGTTGTTGAAAATAAGCCCTGCAAAAAATTGCAGGGCTCGAGATTTTTCACCTATTTAGGTGCATGTTAAAAAAACTCGATTCAAAAGTAACACCTTTTGGTGGAATAAGCCTAATTCACGGGCAAGTCTCTTCAAGCAAAGTGGCTCAATTTATTGACAGAGAGCTTGGTAGTCGCGGTGCGCATGCAGGGTATAAATATTCGGACATTATACTATCGTGGCTGTACACTTGTTTTTGTGGTGGAGATGCGACAGAAGATGTGAATCAGATCAAAAAACACTAAATTCTTCATAAGAGCATCTAAGTCTGAAACTCTATTGACAAAGGCGGTGGACGCTGAAAACTGTGAGCCGTGCAGGATTAACAATCGAGACATGGATACAGCAGAGTTCCCATATCAATTTGGAAAATACACCCACCGAATCATCGCTTATAGATTTCCAAACTC
>JBKECH010000037.1:0-44669 GCA_047974415.1 Bacteroidales bacterium
ATTAGGCAGCAAGAGCGAAATTGTCATTGCCAGTTAAAAAGTTCGACCGTTCAGTTTAACGAGCCTACGAACAACGCTCGACGTGCTTACATACCACCTCATCTTGCTGTCAAAACCAGTCAGCCCCATGGTACAAGTCTGCAAAGATAAGTTCTTTTTGTAAATTAAGCAATCGAGAAGAAGATTTGCATAATACAAAAAATATTTTCATTATCAGCAAATCTCTCTTTTGTATCTAGTCGGGGTACTAGGATTCGAACCTATGACCCGCTGCTCCCAAAGCAGGTGAGCTTACCGGACTGCGCTACACCCCGATGAATAATTTCGCTTGCAAAAGTACAGTATTAATCATTAAGTTCCAAATAAATTTTATTATTTATTTTTACGCTTGTATTGACACTTTTCTATGGTGCTGTAAATGTGATTAATGTAGGCGTAGCTCATGTTGTTTTTATTTAGAGTCTGTCTATAAAGTCCAATATCTGCGTTATGCTCACTTTGCGAATTAGTTATTTACACAAGTAAACTCCCAATTCACAAAGTCTCGCAAGCCTTGATATTTACCATTATAGTCCAGACTCCAGACATTATGGACAGACACTAATTAGTTTTAAACAGTCTGACAATGGAGGGCGGACCTATATGTTCGCCTCTCAAATTCCCAATATACATAACGGCAATCCTTGATGTTTTATAGCTTGGGTTCTTGATATTATGATAGGGCTTGTGTTTGAATTGTTGGTTTGTTTCTGCCCTTTTTGTAATTTTGAGCATTAGAAAACTTATTATCGAACGAGTTTAGATTACTACATTTTGTTTTTTGATGATATTGTTTATCTTATCTGTAGAAAAATAGATAATGAAAAATAAAAAGTATGAGTAAGGATGAAAAATATATGCGTAGGGCTTTGCAGTTAGCCAGCAAAGGTCAAGGAAGTACTTCTCCCAATCCTCTGGTTGGCTGTGTTATCGTGCACGACAATAAAGTTATCGGCGAAGGTTTTCATCTTAAAGCTGGAGAGGCGCATGCCGAAGTGAATGCCATCAACTCGGTCAGAAACAAGGACTTGTTAAGGCAGTCTACGCTTTATGTTAGTTTAGAGCCATGCTCTCATCATGGGAGGACGCCTCCGTGTTCAAACCTAATAGTAGATAACGGTATTCCACGAGTTGTGTTGGCTTGCTCAGATCCAAACCCTCTAGTAGCAGGAAGAGGGATAAAGAAACTTCGTGACTCAGGCGTGAAGGTGCTAGAAGGTATATGCAAAATGGAGGCTGAATATTTGAATCGTCGTTTCTTTACGGTAGTTATAAAGGCTCGCCCATACATTATACTAAAGTGGGCAGAGACTCCCAATGGTTTTATTGACAGTGCTCGTAAGGACAAAGACAGTCCGCAGTGGTTAACCAATGAATGGGCAAGAACGCTTGTACACAAACAAAGGGCAGAAGAAGATGCGATAATGCTAGGGAGCAACACAATTCTGATGGACAATCCCTCGTTGACCGTTAGAGAGTGGAGCGGTTCGCATCCAACGAGAGTACTCATTGATCGGAACAATCGTTTTTTGCCAGACGCTAAGGTTTTTGACAACAATGGTGCAAGGGTAATATATTTTCAGGCAAAGGCAGATACTGGCTTGCCAAAACACATCTCGACAGAACAAATAGTAAGCTCCGATGATGCTGAAATGTTTATATTGCAAATTTTGGTAAGTCACGGCATCAACTCGGTGATTATCGAGGGAGGGGCTAAATTTCTATCTTCGTTTATAAAAAAAGGTTTGTGGGATGAGGCGTTTTGCTACATTGGCGAGATAGAGTTTGATGCAGGCACTAAGGCTCCATTACTGACAAAGCATAGGCGGATAAGCTCGTGTAGAGTGGGACTGACAAAGCTAAATCATTATGTCAACATTGATAATGTATACGGAAGAGGGACAACATGCAGGTAGTTCGCTAATTTGTTTGCATGTGTCAGCGCTTGTTGTTTATGATCAGCCCTATGATAATAAATTCAAAGCACCATGAGACAATATTTGTTACTTATGGTGCTTTAAATTTAGTTCTTTTCATTGGTTAAGCAAAGGAAATAGTTCTGAGTTTGTATGAGCTTCATTTGCCCTTTTTCTCATCTTGTCCATTATTTCTGGATTATCTTTTGATATGTCGTTTTTCTCGCTTTCGTCCACAGATAAATCAAAAAGCATTTCCTTGACCCTGTTTTTTTGAGTAGCATTATATTTCACGTATTTCATATTGCCATCCAGAACCGCAATTCTTCCTCCTCCGACAGGAAATTCCCAATACAGATAGTCGTGTTTCTTCTGCTTGCTTTTTCCTTCTAGCGTTGGTAGAAATGAAATACCGTCGATTTCAGCTTCGAGTTTTATTCCAGTCATGTCTGCAATAGTGGGCAATATATCCCAAAATGCTGATATGTGCTTGTTTGTGCTCGGACTATATTTAGTGTCGTAATTTATAATCATGGGGGTTCTTATTCCTCCTTCGAACAAATCTCTTTTGTATCCCCTCAACCCACCTGCACTATTAAAGAAATCGGGGTCTGCCCCTCCCTCAAGGTGCGAACCATTATCAGAAGTGACAAAGATTATTGTATTCTCTCTCAGTCCCAGGTCGTCGAGTTTTTTTACTATGTTGCCCACATATTCGTCGAAACAATCTACCATCCCTGCAAATGCGGCGTGACATTCGGGTTGCGATCCATAGCCACCGTTCTTGAACGAGGCGCCACTGTCAACGCCGTTATAGTTTTTCTCAGGGTCGAGCTTACCTCTGTATTTAGCCATGTTCTTTTCAGGAGCAAATAGTTCGGCATGGGGGATTATGGTAGGATAATACAGAAAGAAGGGCTTGTCTTTATTGTCTTCGATGAATTTAAGGGCTTGGTTGTTTATTAGCTCTGGGGCATACTGACCTTTTCCTGTTCCGATGTTTCCCTCCAATGCTATTTTCTCTTGATTGTGCCACAAATGATATGGATAGTAGTTGTGTCCAATCCGCTGGCAGTTGTATCCGTAGAACTCGTCAAATCCTTGATTGTTAGGGTCTCCCTCGCTGCCAGGGTAGCCTAGTCCCCACTTGCCGAAGGCTCCTGTTGCGTATCCATTTTGTTGCAAGATCTCTGCCATTGTCAATGTGTTGGCAGGGATTGGAGCTTGCCCCTCGGGCTTGTGTTCTTGGTTTCCCCGGATATATGAATGTCCCGTGTGTAGGCCTGTCATAAGCACACAGCGTGATGGAGCACAAACTGTAGAGCCTGAATAATGTCTAGTGAAACGCACTCCTGTTCTCGCCAGTTCATCGATGTTAGGAGTTTGAATCTTAGTTTGTCCGTAACAACCTAAGTCTCCATAGCCAAGGTCGTCGGCAAGAATAAAAACAATGTTGGGTTTTACATTTTTAGTTTGTTGCTTAACTATGTTTTTTGGTGCGCAAGAGCATAGAAAAACAAGAAGGAGCAGAGTTGTAAAGGTTATATTTTTCATTTTATTATTATTTTCAAGCCCAAAGTTATAGTATTTTTAGTCCTCGTCAAAATAAAATAGACTATGTCGGGCTTACCATAAACAAATTATAGCGCGACGCCTATTGTGGATTATGCGTAGAATAAGTACCTTTACAAAAATTACTTGCCAATGCAACAGTTCATATTCAAAGCAAAACAGACTCTCGAAGAAATATATTCTAAAAACGAGAGCAATGCAATTGTGAGCATTTTATTAGAGCATATCGGCATTAGTAGAACAATGCGTTTTACCAACCCTAGGCTGATTTTGGACAGCAAACAAGCAAATTGGCTCAATTCTTCTCTTTCAAAGCTTGCTGAGTACACTCCCGTTCAATATATAATAGGTTCTGTGGATTTTTATGGAACGAAAATATCTGTCGACAAGCATACTCTTATCCCACGCCCCGAAACCGAAGAACTGGTAGACATCATTGTTAAAAGATTTAGTAGTGTAAGGCGTCTGAATGTCTTGGACTTATGCACGGGAAGTGGCTGTATAGCAATAGCTCTAGCAAAAAAACTTCATGATGCGAATATTGAAGCTGTGGATTTGTCGGATGGTGCATTGAGCATGGCAAGAAAGAATGCTGAGCAAAACAGTGCCAGCGTCCATTTTAGAAAAATGGATTTACTCAATGTCGATATTTCTGATTTTGGAAGTAGTAAGTACGACATTATTGTTAGCAATCCTCCGTATATCCCCGAAGAGTATAAACCCTTACTAGACAAAAATGTAACTTTGTACGAGCCAGGAATGGCATTGTTTGTGCCGAACGATGAGCCACTGATATTCTATGAAAAAATTGCACAATTAGCACCTTGTTTACTATCTGAAAAAGGAATGCTTTTTTTTGAAACACACGAGCAATACGCCGATGACGTTGCCAAGCTTCTGAATGCAAGTGCGAAACTTTGGACAGATGTAAGGAACGATATATTCGACAAAAAACGATTCACGATATCGCACTACAAATGCTAATTCTTGCACATCAGAAAATATAACGTTTTCTATCAAAGGCTAAATTTACCTTGTCGATTGATATGGATATTCCATATTTTTTGTACTTTTGTTCGCTAGCGCATTTTATTTACTTGCGCTTTTATCTAAAAAAGTTTGTTAGATGAGACAAAATACTCTATCTTTTTGGCAATCAACGTGGTTAGTAGTATTACGAATACTAATAGGTTGGCACTTCTTATATGAAGGCATAGTAAAAGTTCTAAATCCCAAATGGACAAGTTTTGGCTATTTGATGGATTCTGGTGGATTCATGCCTGATTTTTTTAAATGGATAGCCCAATCGGAAAGATTATTGCCAATTGTTGATCTCTGTGTAGAGTGGGGGCTAGTTGTTATTGGCGCCTGTCTTATAATGGGCTTGTTCACAAGGCTATTTACCGTTTTGGGAATAATAATGCTGCTGTTCTTCTATCTATCCCACCCTCCTTGTATAAGCACCAATTATGCAATGCCAAGCGAAGGCTCCTATTTATGGATTGATAAAAATCTGATTGAGATTGCGGCATTGGCATTAACAAGTTCATTTCGTACGTCGCGGATTATGGGGCTTGACGGATTGTTTAATAAGAGAAAAAGATATTGACTATGTATCAGGAAAATAACGGCAGGCGAAGTGCCATAAAAACGCTCATATCTATTCCCATATTTGGAGCAATGGCATATGGAGTATATAAAAAAGCAGAACGCTTTAGCAAAAATAATACTCTAGGCGATACGTTTAAACTAAACACATCCTCTCCAACGGTTATGGATGTTCAGCCCAATGGAAAACAAATCAGAATTGGCATAATAGGTTTCGGTATAAGAGGAAAACAACTCATGCGCGCTGCAGGTTTTGCCGAGCCTTCATTTTTACAGGAACTTATTGATGCGAACAAGGAAAATTCTGAAGATACTAGATATGCCGATTTCAAAGGACAGAGTGATTTGAACATCGTTGTAAACGGAGTGTGCGATGTCTTTGATGTTTATGGAGAAGCAGCAGTTGATGCAGGAGCAAATATTTATCGAGAAGGTCTAAATGGACGGCATGGCAAAAAACCAATAAGATACAAAACATACAAAGAACTTCTCGATGCAAAAGATATTGATGCGGTGATTATTGCAACACCCGATCATTGGCATGGCACTATGGCATACGATGCCATAAAGGCAGGTAAGCATGTTTACCTAGAAAAACCAATGAGTTGGACAGTGCCCGAGACATTTATGCTCAGAGATGCTGTAAAAGAAAGTGGCTTAGTTTTCCAATTGGGACATCAAGGCAGACAAACAGATAGCTACATAAGAGCTCAGGAAATTGTAGAAAAAGATATGTTAGGACACGTGTCATTAATAGAAACGTGTACTAACAGGAACTCTCCAAACGGAGCGTGGGTATATCCGATAATAGACGGAGCAAATGAGCGGACTATCGACTGGGAGCAATTCTACGGCAACGAAGATAGGATAGACGAATATATGGATTACATGAAGAAAAACAATCTTTTGAAGTATGTTGGTCCTGAAGATAGAGCAAATTTCAATCTGGAACGTTTTTTTAGATGGAGATGTTGGTGGGATTATAGTACA
Organism: Bacteroidales bacterium; assembly: GCA_047974415.1. Taxonomy (GTDB): domain Bacteria; phylum Bacteroidota; class Bacteroidia; order Bacteroidales; family Prolixibacteraceae; genus JBKEAJ01. Next base: position 6,126 of record JBKECH010000037.1, read on the forward strand.
GGACTCAGTGGCGACCTATTGACACATGAATATGATGCTATCAACCAAATAATGAAACTAGGAATACCTAGTTCGGCAACATCATCTGGGGGGGTCTATTTCTTTAAGGATGGACGCACTGTCCCTGACGTTCTTAACACCACAATGGAATTTGCTAATAGAGACCTGACATTCTTGTACAGTGCCACCTTGTCGAATCAGAATTATAGAGGGAAAAAATTTATGGGACACGATGCTACCATGGAACTCTCCAACAGAATAAGCGTATCTGTAGATCCTAACTCAACAAAGTATGCCGACAAGATAAAAAAAGGAGTAATAAAACCCAACGAACCAGTGCTTAACTATAGTCCAGGACAAAAAGATGTAGATGCTATTACCTCCCCTACGGAGCTGTATTTTGCGCAGCGAGGATTGGTACACTCATATATAGGAGGGAAAAGGTACGATACAACACACTTGCATATACGCGAATGGCTGGAGTGTATTAGGCAAGGGAAAACACCCAGTTGTAATATAGATAGCGGCTTTGAGGAGGCAATTTCTGCACATATGGGAACGAGGTCTTATCTTGAGGGCAGAACCAAATATTGGGATGCAGACAAAGAAGAAATTGTTTAAATGCGTGTAGTTGTTCAGCGAGTATCTTCGGCATCGGTATTCATAAATAAATCAAAAAAGCGACAAATAGGCAAAGGCTTGGTCTTGTTGCTTGGCATAGAGGATGCTGACACAGACGAGGATATAGAATGGTTGATTGGTAAGATTTCCAGGCTCCGAATATTCGACGACGAGGGAGGGGTGATGAATTTGTCAATCAAAGACATAAAAGGAGATATCCTACTGATAAGTCAGTTTACACTTTTTGCCTCCACTCGAAAAGGGAACCGCCCTTCGTACACAAGAGCTTCGAGACCAGAAGTGGCAATCCCTCTATACGAGCACTTTGTCGAAGCGCTACGAAACGAGATGGATTCGGCAATAGAGACTGGAGAATTCGGAGCGCATATGGATGTAACTCTGACAAACGACGGTCCTGTGACCATTATAATAGATTCGCATAATAAAGAATAAACTGTTTTATGAAACTTCTACTTTTAAGCAACTCAACAATGAAAGGCGAGGAATACCTACGATATCCCATGCCTATGATTTCTAATTTTCTCGGCAAAGAGTCTCTGAAAGGGGCTTTCATTCCTTATGCTGGAGTGACAATCTCTTATGATGATTATGAGAGTAAGGTGAAATTGCGTTTTTCGGAACTTGGTCATCAAATAGAAAGTGTACATAAAAGTGACTCGCCTATTGATGCTGTAAATAATGCCGACTTTATTGTGGTGGGTGGCGGCAACTCTTTTATGCTACTACACCAGCTATATGAAACAGATTTGCTGAGAGTTATAAAGAATAAGGTTGCCGAGGGAATACCTTACATAGGTTGGAGTGCAGGCTCGAACATGGCATGCCCAAGTATAAAGACAACCAATGATATGCCTATTGTATATCCTGTATCTTTTGATGCTTTGAGCTTAATTAGTTTTCAAATCAATCCTCATTATACGGAGAAAACTATCGAGGGGCATGGTGGCGAGTCTAGACTTGACAGGCTTTCTGAATTTATAGTTGCAAACCCAGAGGTCAAGGTTGCATGCTTGGAAGAAGGGTGTGCAATAGAAGTTTGCAACGAAGATATAAAGTATTTTGGCAAGAAGGACCTACTAATATTAAGTGCAAATAATAACAAAACATACATAAAAGCAAATAGCTTGTTCCCTGACGGTTTAGGATTGTAAGGGGTGTTGTGATTGGTTTATTGTTAGTTAGCTAATCGTGAGGCATGTTGTGTTATTTCGTGTTTGTCCATAATGTCGAGAGTCTGAACTATAAATTTAAATATCAAGGCTTGTGAAGCTTTGTGAATTTGGAGTTTGCTTGTGTAAATGTCCAATTCGCAAAGTGAGCATAATGCAGATATTGGACTTTATAGACGGACTCTATTTAGAAATAAAAGATATGAGATTGTTTACACTTATTGTAATGGTATTCGTTCTATCTACATCAGTAGGCTGTGGGGAGAAGTCCAAAAAACCATATGCAAATATATATGTAGAAAATGCAAACAAGCTGGAGCTAGGGGAGCCTCTTAGAGCTGACATAAACATAAAAAAACGTGGCGGAACGATAGAGCTTGTGAAGGTGTATTTAAATTCTGAACTTATCCGTGAAACCAAGGAAGAGAGGTTTATTGTAAATGTAGACAAACTAACAAAGCTAGGTGCAAATATTATCAGTGTTGACATTATCAAAACTGACGGTAAAGAAAATAATATACGACGATACCTGACAGTGCTCTCTAATGTCAGCCCCAAAAAGCTTGAATACACAGTAAAACGAGAATTAGAACATAAGCGAGAGTTCTACACGCAAGGCTTGGAATACCATGATGGCAAGATCTTGGAAAGTACTGGCGAGCACGGCGAATCTGGTATCTTTCTCCTAGACAAGAACGCTAAAAGCATAATGAAAGAGGTCAGGCTTAATGATAAGTATTTTGGAGAAGGAGTAAGTGTGCTTAACAATAAGATTTATCAACTGACATGGCAGTCAAAAAAAGGTTTTGTATACAATGCTGAGGATTTCTCGCTGGTAGATAGTTTTGCTCTTCCGTCAGACGAAGGGTGGGGGATAACAAACGATGGCGAGCATCTTATAATTAGTGACGGGACGTGCCATATATTCTTCCTTTCGCCTAATGATTTTAAGGTGGCAAAAATCATTTCGATTTATAATGATAAAGGAAAGGTTGAGTATTTGAACGAACTAGAACTTGTTGGCGACTTTCTATACGCCAATGTGTACACCACAAACAGTATTTTAAAAATAGACATTCGCACGGGGCGAGTTTTGGGCTACCTTGATTTGAGAGAGCTAGCCAGCGAGGTATACGGCACAGCCGAATATCCTTTGGATGTATTGAACGGTATAGCATGGAACAAAGAACAAAAGACCATGCTAGTAACAGGGAAACGCTGGCCCAAATATTTTGAATTGGAATTGGCAGAATAGACAACAAGCACCTGAATATATCAAGTGCTTGCAGATAGATGTATATGTTGAGTACTGTATCAAAAAATGTTAGAGACTTGTTTCAAAAATCTCACATCATTTTCAAAGAAATGTCGCAAATCGTTGATGCGGTATTTTAGCATTGCTATTCGCTCTATACCCATACCAAAAGCAAACCCAGTATATTTCTTAGAGTCTATGTTGCATGCATCTAGTACATTTGGATCTACCATTCCACAGCCCAGTACCTCCAGCCATCCCGTGTGCTTACATACATTGCAACCCTTGCCTCCACATAGCGAGCAACTTACATCCATCTCTGCAGACGGTTCGGTGAAAGGGAAGTAAGATGGTCTTAGTCTGATCTTTGTACTCTCACCAAAGTACTCTTTTGCAAAGTATAATAGGGTTTGTTTCAAATCTGCAAAAGACACATTCTGATCTACATATAAGCCTTCAATTTGATGAAAAATACAATGTGCTCGTGCCGAGATGGCTTCATTTCTGAATACCCTTCCTGGGAAAATGGCTCTGAAAGGCGGATTGGCATCTTGCATTTCGCGTACCTGAACACTCGACGTATGAGTACGTAGCAATATATTCTCTTTTTGACTGACAAAGAAGGTGTCTTGCATATCGCGTGCTGGATGCTCCTCTGGGAAATTCAAAGCTGTAAATACATGCCAATCGTCTTCGATTTCCCTGTCTTCGCTTATAACAAAACCTAAACGTCCAAATATGGAACATATTTCTTTCTTTACCAGTGCTAAAGGATGTCGACTACCTAATTTTGTGTCTTCGCCAGGGCGACTTAAGTCTTCTCCAGTGATAGCTGAATCTTCTCTATTAAAGCTCTGTCTGAGTTCCTCAATCTCTGAGGTAATAAAAGCTTTTAGCTCGTTGAGTTGTCTTCCAAATTCTCGCTTCTGGTCATCGGGGACTAATTTGAAATCATCGAAAAGTTCGTTAAGTAAGCCTTTTTTACTTAGATATTTAATACGTAATTCTTCTAACTCCTCGGCTGATTCGGCAACCCATGTCGATACCTGAGCTCTTATCTCTTCTATTTTTGACTGCATGTTTATTTCTTTTCTTTCCACAAAGGTAAACAAAAGCCAGCAATTAATAGCTCTTGGCTGAAGAGTTAAAAGCAAAAGGTAGCATAAACGCCTAGTGTGTGAATGCAAGAGCTTGTTAAACAGCTTGTTGTTTAGAGGATAGGCTGTGCGGCATGTACCTTGGTGTAGCGAGCTTAAAGCACTTGCTGTGGCGTTCCAATGTATGATTCGGATTAAAGCTACACATGTTTATATTGATGAAGGGACAAGGATGAATTTTATGCGCACGAAATGTAATTTTTTTGTGAAAATTGTTTTGCAAAATTTCATATAATCTTGTACCTTTACACCCGACCTTGGTTTCTTTTTAAATTTGGAGAAACGTTTTTAGATCTGAGATTAGCATTTTACACAAACAGTTGTTTTGTATGCCTCTTATTTTCTGGCGTTTAAGCGTCTGTGTTTTGCTGTGCCACGAGGTCGTGAGTTTGAGATAGGAAGTTAAATGACAAACTTGATAAATTTTGCAAACTAGGAGTTTGAGCTAGAAAATTAAGCCCAGAAAGGTATGGGTGGACCTATGTGTTTGTCCTCAAGCCCCGATGGGCTGGCATTGTTAACTCAGATGTGGGACTTTATAGACGGACTCTATTTATAGCAGTTGGAAATTAGATTAATTAAAATTATTATTATGCGTATACGAACTCTTCTTGCAGTAATATTCTTGAGCGCTATAAGTGTTTCTGCTCAGGAAAAGGATTTAAAACTTTGGTATGACAAGCCCGCAAAAGACTGGTATGAAGCCTTGCCTATTGGTAATGGAACTCTCGGAGCGATGATATATGGAGGATTAGATAAAGAAGAATTTCAGCTGAATGAGAATACACTTTATTCTGGCGAACCAGAACAACGCTATGTTAAATTGGATATTGCTAAGCGATTGGATGAAGTTCGGAGCTTACTGAAAAATGGTGAGCTTGACAGTGTAAACAAAATTGTAGCTAAAGAGTGGGTAGGACCAGCACAAAACTGCTATCAGCCTTTCGGCAACTTGTACATAGGTTTTGGTCATGGCGAAGGGGCTACAAATTATCATAGAGAACTAGATTTGTCGGACGCAATTTGCCGAACATCGTATACTTATAAAGGAGTAGACTATAAGAGAGAAACTTTTGCTAGCTTTCCAGGAAATATTATAGTTACACAGCTGACGTCTTCTGGGCGAGGGAAAATAACATGCTATATAGAGTTGAAAGGAGCTCACCCAACGGCGAGTTCTGCTATTGAAGGGGCACAACTTGTAGTGAATGGGCAAGCTCCTGCAGTTGCAATACGTCGAAGTATTAAACAAATAAAGAATTGGGGACAAGAATGGATGTATCCAGAATTGTTCGACAAGGAAGGAAATCATATTCCAGGTACTGAAACTGTAATGTATGGCGACAAGATGGATGGCAAAGGGACATTCTATCAGGGCCGGGTAGCAGCAAAACTGAAAGGAGGCAAGCTCCGTATGGACAATAATCGGTTGTATATTGAAAATGCTGACGAAGCAACAATCATATTCTCTGGAGACACTAGTTTCAATGGTTTTGACAAAAGTCCTAGCAAGAATGGGGTCGATCCATCTGTTGCAAGCAAAGCGAATATAAAACTAGCATTAAAAAAAGACTATGCACGACTCAAAAGAAATCATCTCAACGATTACCAAGAACTATTCAGTCGGGTGTCTTTCTCTTTGGGAGAGCTGACAGCACAAAGCAAACTTCCTACTGACGAACGTTTGGCAGAATTCCGCAATGGTAAAGACCAATCCTTTGTAGCATTGTTTTTGCAATATGCTCGTTATCTGACTATTGCTAGCTCCAGGGAGGGTGGGCAACCCATTAACTTACAAGGGATATGGAACGATATGATTATACCGCCTTGGGCAAGTGCCTACACTATGAACATAAATACTGAGATTTATTATTGGATGACGGAAGCTGCCAACCTGAGCGAATGTAGCGAGCCTGTACTGCGATTTGCTAGAGAGCTTTCTGTAAGTGGGACAAAACACGCAAAGGAGAGTTTCAGAGCCAAAGGGTGGGCAGCACACCACAACACCACAATCTGGCGTAGTGCTTTGCCTGTCGATAATGCCCTCTGCTCATTCTGGCCAATGTCGGGAGGATGGCTGTGTCAGCAAATATGGACACATTATCGCTATACGCAAGATAAGGATTTTTTGCAGGACTATTGGCCGACAATGAAAGGCGCCGCCGAATTTATGAATGATTGGCTGGTCCTGAACGAAAAAGGCTACTACACAACACCGATTGGCTCATCTCCAGAAACAGGCTACATATCCGAAGGCACAAACTATAAGACTCCTTTTTGCGAGGGGGCTACAATGGATATAATGATAATCAAGGAACTATTTACCAATTGTATATCAGCATCAAAAATATTGGGAGTAGATGCGAGCTTTGCCGATGCTTTGCAAAGCAAGCTCGATAAGATACAGCCTTATCAGATTGGTACGAAAGGGCAGATATTGGAGTGGGACAAGGAATATAAAGAACAAGACCCTAGACATCGCCACATATCGCATCTATATGCATTGTCGCCAGGCTATGAAATTACAAAAGACAAAAGTCCAGAACTATTCGATGCCGTCAAGCGGACCTTGGAAATACGTGGCGATGCAGGAACGGGCTGGGCAATGGCATGGAAGACCGATTGCTGGGCACGTCTAAAAGATGGTAACCATGCTTACACATTACTGAGCAACCTTTTTGTGTCTGGAGGGAGAAGTAGGGCAGGACTAATTCCAAACCTGTTGGCATCTTGCCCACCATTTAATATTGACGGTAACTTTGGGGCTGGCGCAGGAATTATAGAAATGCTATTGCAAAGCCATGAAACTAAGATTGTCGACGGCGAAGACTTACCATTAATCGAAATATTGCCAGCTCTGCCAGATGTGTGGGATAAGGGTGAGGTTAAAGGGTTGAAGGCATCTCACGGCTATCAGGTAGATATAAAATGGTCGCATGGTAAAGTCGAAGAGGCAAAGCTAACATCATTGTTGGGCAAAAAAATAGTAGTACGCTACAATGGTGTAGACAAGGTACTTAAGCTAAAAAAAGGAGAAAGTTATTCTTTGTGAGAATATCAATGAAAAAATAATAAACAATATGAACACATCACGATTATTAGTATTTACCCTGTGTATGCTTATTTTGTCATGCAATAAGGTTGCACCACCAGAGCCCACAGCTGTAGAACCGACTCCATCGGAAAGGCAACTGGCATGGCACGAGTTGGAGTATTATGCTTTTGTACATTTCAACATGAACACCTTTACCAATATGGAGTGGGGTATGGGCGACGAAAAAGCAGAATGGTTTAATCCGACAGAGCTAGATTGTCGTCAGTGGGCAAAGGTATGCAAAGATGCAGGCATGAAAGGTATAATTATTACAGCCAAACACCACGATGGCTTCTGTTTGTGGCCATCGGCATATACGGAGCATTCTGTGAAAAACTCTCCATGGAAAGACGGCAAGGGCGACGTAGTCAGAGAACTTGCTGATGCTTGTAAAGAATACGGGTTGAAATTTGGAGTCTATCTGTCCCCATGGGATAGGAACTGTGCAGACTATGGCAAACCAGAGTATCTTACATATTTTAGAAATCAGCTAACAGAATTATTGACTAATTACGGTGACGTTTTTGAAGTTTGGTTCGACGGAGCAATGGGAGGAACGGGCTATTATGGAGGAGCCAATGAAAAAAGAGAAATTGACAATAAAACCTACTATGACTGGGGAAATACTCATAAGATTGTGAGGGAGTTGCAACCAGAAGCATGTATGTTTAGTGATGCGGGTCCTGACATCCGTTGGGTAGGAAATGAGGAAGGCTGGGCAATGGAAACCAATTGGTCGTCTATACGGCGCAATGAGTTTTATCCAGGTTCCCCAAACTACAAAGAATTACGTACAGGGCATGCAGATGGAACTCACTGGGTTCCTGCAGAAGTTGATGTTTCCATTCGCCCAGGTTGGTATTACCATGCTTATGAAGATCACAAGGTGAAAACATTGCCACATCTTATTGATATATATTACAATAGTATAGGTAGGAATGCATCCTTGCTCATTAACTTCCCAGTTGATACTCGTGGGTTGATACATGAAACAGATGTGGAGCGAGTTCTAGAGTTGAAGAAAGCTATAGACGCTGATTTTGCTACGCCATTAGCTAAAGGCAAAAATGCTAACGCTGATAATGTACGAGGCAAAGCAACGAAATATGCAGCAAGTAATGTAACAGATGGAGATATTGATACATATTGGGCAACAGACGACGGAGTAGTAAGCTCCTCTATTACTATTGATTTGAACAGGCCTACAGAGTTTAACCGATTGATGGTTCAAGAGTATATAAAACTTGGACAGAGAGTTAAGAAATTCAATGTGGAAGCTCTTGTGGGTAAAGACTGGCATAAAATAGCCGAAGAAACTACCATCGGCAGAAAGCGAATTTTGCGTTTTTCAAATGTTACAGCATCAAAGATAAGACTAAATATAGAAGATGCAAAGGCTTGTCCTACAATAACAAACATAGAGTTGTACAAAGCTCCAAAGATATTGGTAGAACCAGAAATACAAAGAAACAAAGCTGGGGAAGTAAGTATTACAGCATTTGACAATGGATTGGATATATATTATACTCTCGACGGAAAAACACCAACGGCACAGTCTCCCAGATATACGCAAGCCTTTAGTTTGAATAAAAAAGGAACAGTAAAGGCAATTGTAGTCGACCCTGAAACTCAAGATGCAAGTACTGTAACATTGGCAGAATTTGATGTTCCGCGGTCTATGTGGAAGATAACAGAAGTTGCTGATGCGGAGGCTGCAAGTCGTATGATTGACGGCAACGAGAGTACAGCATGGAGTATTAAGTTCGATAAGCCAAAGGATTATATAATAGATTTGGGAGAACAAATAAAACTCAAAGGTTTTAGGTACCTGCCCGACCAAGGACGATGGAACACAGGAATAATCTCGCACTATGAGTTTTATGTTAGCAATGATGGGAAAAGCTGGGGAAGAGCTGTATCTTTGGGAGAATTTTCTAACATAAAAAGTAGTCCTATATGGCAACTCAAAGAATTTGATGCTGTCGAGGCTCGCTATGTGAAGTTTAGAGCCTTGTCGCCTATCGAAGAAGATGGTTACATAGGTATTGCCGAATTCGATGTAGTTAGCGAGTAGCACGGAATTGTTATAGCGATTTTTTTTAGAAAAAGAGCTTTTAATTAGTTATTTAAAAATAAAAAACAATGAAGAAGATATTGTTAGTGTTTGTAATATTAACTGCTATTAGTCAGCAGAGCTTTTCTCAAGGGAAGAAGATATGGGATGAAACTCCAGAGCAAAAAACCGAACGTTTATCGTGGTGGACGGATGCTCGCTTCGGGATGTTTATTCATTGGGGACTTTATGCTCTTCCAGCGCGGCACGAGTGGGTGCAGACATACGAAGGAACGTCGACAGAAGATTATCAGGCGAAATACTTCGATATTTTCAATCCAGACTTATACAATCCTAAAGAATGGGCTCGTAAGGCAAAGGCTGCAGGGATGAAATATGCTGTTATTACAACAAAGCATCACGAAGGCTTTTGTATGTTTGACTCTAAATACACCGACTATAAAGTTACTAACACTCCATATGGTAAGGATATTATAAAGGAATGGGTCGACGCTTTTCGTGCCGAGGGATTGGGTATTGGTTTTTATTATTCATTGATAGATTGGCATCATCCAGATTATACTGTCGACAGGATTCATCCGCTTAAAGCTAAGACTAAAGAAGAGTACGACAAGCTGAATAAAGACCGTAACATGGACAAATATCGCGAGTATCTAAAAAATCAAGTAAGCGAGATATTAACAAAATATGGTAAGGTGGACATATTGTGGCTGGACTATTCTTTTCCAGGTGAGTTTGGGAAGGGGCGCAACGAGTGGGGCTCTGAAGAGCTGATGAAGATGGTACGACGTTTGCAACCAGGTATTATAGTAAACGATCGTGCAGATCTGAAGGAATATAATGGCGGTTGGGATTTTACCACGCCCGAGCAATTTAAGGTTGACAAATGGCCAGAAAAAGACGGCGTTAAAATACCATGGGAGACTTGCCAGACCTTTTCTGGTTCGTGGGGATATTATCGGGACGAATATACGTGGAAGGATAATAAGCAGCTTTTGGTATTACTTATAGAGTCTGTTAGCAAAGGTGGTAACCTGCTACTTAATGTTGGACCGACAGCGCGAGGAATGTTTGATAGCAGAGCAGACGTAGCTTTAGCAAAAATGGGCGAGTGGATGAAATACAATAGTAGGTCTATTTATGAATGCACACAGGCTCCTGACGATTTTATTGTTCCTGACAATTGCTTGCTGACGTACAATGCGAAGACCAAGCGTTTGTATATTCATCTATTGGATTATCCTCTTACGAATTTCTTACTACCTGGACTTGCTAATAAGATAAAGTATGCACAGTTTTTACATGACGCCTCTGAGATTAAGATAGGTAAGCCTTATGGACATCACGTTGATAGAGTATTGGGAGAAAAAGATGTAAATCTTTTATTGCCGATAACAAAGCCAGGTGTGGAGATACCTGTCATAGAAGTTTTTTTAAAGTAGCGAGATGAGAGTGATTATTCCGCCAAAAAAGCCATCATGTAAATGACGGCTTTTTTGGCGGAACTTATAGACGGACTCTATCTAGTTCGGTAGTCTGTGCTTACTATTCTGCCAAGACCTTGGTGTTTTTCGATGGATGTCAGAGGTCCATTGACCTGTCCAACAGAGTAGAACTCCATGATCCCACTGTTACCACCTGCGGATTTGTCGTAAGAGCAGACTTGCAATTTGTCGTAATATTCATTGAGATAGGCTTGGTCGGCGAAGTCTAGGATAGTAATCTCTTTGTTAGCTAGCTCCAGCATTAAGAAACTTTGTTTCAGTTCCATGTCGTATTCATATACTTTCCCTCCGATACTGTAGAATAAATAGGGTAGTGAGTTATGTACCGCATAATGCTCTATCTGGTCGAAATTAAAAATTCCTTGGAAGTTGTTTATGTCCAGTTCTTCGTATTTTGTTTGTTTGGGTGTAGCAGCTCCAGCAAACCTCAATACGTAGAATTTATTGGATCTTGGGTCCTTCAGTATTGCAGTTATTGTTCCGTCTCTGTTTCCTCCTTGCTTATCCATATATACCAGGTCTTTAGCAGTGTTCCAGCTTGTCAGAACGTCTCCATTAGTTATTTCCTGACATTTGCTACTCTGCATCATGTCTGTATAATGTTTCAGAAAACGTTGATTTGTTTCATCGTATAAGAAGGATGGGTTTGCGCTCCATGTATTTCCGCATACGTATTTTGACACTTTAAAGTAGTCTAGCAAGTTTAAAGTGTTTATTGGCATACTGTAGTTTGTTGATGCCATTCTGCCGTAGTAATATATATTACCACTTGTGTCGTGTAGGTACATGGAATACGAATTTACGTACGATATATGATTGGACAGAAAATTATTTGCAGGTTGCACATCAAATTCGTTGATTATGTCGTATGTCTCGTCCCACATAAACGATTCCTCGTCCACACGAGTACAACCACCTTCGGTGATGAGGTAGATGCCATAGAAACCTTTTCCAGAGCTATGGGCTTGGATTTCGAAAGGAGCTGCATTGATGTATTTGTCAGGTATATTGGCACCAACGCTAGTTAATACATCATTTATTACTGTATCTTTTCCATTAATTTTTGACACCATGTCGAGTCTGCTTTTGCCACCGTTGTTGCACAATGCTAGCCAGCCCTCGTAGATGGGTGAACTGATTTTAAGAGAGAAGTTATTTGTCCAAGTTATTCCCGTATTATTATCAGTTACCTTGTAATATACAGTGTAGCTCCCGTTGGCAATGCTTGGTTTTTGCAAGTCAAGATTTCGTTCTGTGCTGATTATAGCATATTGGTCATTAGTAGCGATATATCTATGGGTCATCCACTCGTACGAGTAATTGGCGGTGTCGCCAGTCTCATCCATCGAGAACGATAATTTTGGAACTATTTTTATGGGCATTCCTTGCATTACACTGTATGAGGGGGAATCGAAACTTATGCTTACTTCGTTTATGTCATGGTAATCATAATTACCCAGATCTTGGCTACAAGAAAAGCTGATACCTAGTACAATAGATATTAGTCCTACTGCGTAAAATTTATTTATTTGTATATTCATTGTTTTTTATTTATTTAGTGTCTGTCCATAAAGTCGGGAGTCTGAACTATAAAGTTAAATATCAAGGCTTGCGAGATTTGGTGAATTGGGAGTTTACTTGTGTAAACGACTAATTTGCAAAGTGAGCATAACGCAGATATTGGGCTTTATAGACAGACTTTATCTAAGGCTTTGTGACTATGCATATCGTCCTGATGTCATTGGTGTACCATCTTCTTCGAGTATGGGGGTGCCAGCAGCTTCCATCTTAAGTAAGTATGCTTTCAATTTACCTCCTGCTATCATAGCAAGTCCAGTCGTAGGCATGCCAGGAGAGCTTGCTATATCGAGTTTGTTAAGAGGCCAATCCATCAATTGGCAAACAAGAGTCCATTTTTTTCTAGAATATTCGCCTAGGATGTAGTCGTAGGTAGTATTCCAGCCACTAGGTTTCTCGAGTATGTCGTTAAAGGATATGGTGTATGTTATACAACTCACCGTTTTGTCGCCCTGCTCAATTTCCTGCATTTCTGTATTGAAGTCGTCGTTGGGTAGTAGTTTTAGCTGAATCTTCAAAGTTGTGTTCGTGAGGTCGTCGGTGCGGTTTAGTGTCACTCTTAGCGTGTCAATTTCTTTTCCTGCATGGAATGTTTGTTCGTTTGGTATTGGCATGAAATGAGTGCCTTCAGTTGCTGTTGTATTGCCACCTACACTTACTTTATAGCTACGGTCGTAATCAGTAATTTTGCCTTGTGTGCGTACTGGTATGTTTACCGTTTTCTGCATGACAGACGAAGCTTCGAAAGCAAAGCTTATTGCTGTTGTGTCTATATACTCAGAGTTTAAGGAATGTTGGAAAACAGCATTCGAGAAATATATGTTGTCCTCGCCTTCGTATGTGCCAAGGTCATCTTCCTTGCACGAGCTTGCCAGCGCTATGGCAATCATAACTATTATTGTTGTTATGTTTTTCATTATTTTCATTTTCAGGGTGTAAAATGTCTATTTAGTTTCTTTGCTCCATTTCAGCATCAGGTATAGGCACTACATAGGTAGTAGAGCTCATATTTATATTGCCACTAGGTCTGGCGCCGTTTGGTATTTTCGATTTATTGTTTCGTTTGTAGTAGAAGAACAATTGTCCTTCGCCCCAAAACTCTCTTTTGTATTCCTTGTCCAGCTCGGCAGTAATGTTTGTGCCTGGGGCAAGGTCGTTCAGTCCTCTGTTGTACCGCAATGTGTTGAGGTATGATAGGGCTAAGGTCTCGTTGCTCTCGCACTCGGCAGCAATGAGATACATCTCGCTGAGTCTAATGATAGGAATATAGTTTGCGAACGAGGGTGCATCTATACCATTTTCTGTAAAATCTTCAAATTTAACGAATGTGCGTCCGTGTGCTCCTACTGGGGCAAGCCTCCAACACGGTTCGAACCTATAATCATTTGTATTGTTTTCAAAGGTTTCTTCTAAACGTCCAGAGAAAGGTAGTAGAATCTTTTCATTTCTCAAAGTGTATTTGAACCTGGCACGATAGACGTTGTACAGTTTATAGCAATCCATGCCAAATAGAACCTCTGTCGAAAATACATGGTCTGCAGCTTTCATTGTTGGGTCGGTAAAAATATCATCACGATTTGTCCAAGGGAAGAAGGAGCTTGCCTCGTTAATTACTGCTTTTGCTGCTTTTGCAGCTTTTGCTTTGTTGTCCCTATATAGATGCACTCTTGCTTCCAGAGCCTTAACGGCAAAGTAGTTCATGCGGTATTGACGAGCACGGAAGAAATCATCAAGTTCGCCCACTAGTTCGCCCACTTTTCCAGCAGTTCTTACGGTGTCGTTTTGCAATAAGGTCTCTGCTGTCGATAGGTCTGCTAGAATTTTGTCTACAACACTGTTGGCAGGGAGTAGGGGGGTAACGCTAAGGTCTGTAAGGGTGGTGTATGGTATAGATGCTACTGTAGAGTCTGTTGCATATATAGGTCCGAATATTCTTAATAGGTCGAAATGCAAAAGAGCCCGAAGTCCGATAGCTTCGCCTGTAAGAAGGTCTTTTTTGTCCTGTGCAAGAATATCAGATTTTTCTAAACTTCCTATGAATGCGTTTATCCCCAGTATTTTATTGTATGCTGTATTCCATATTCCTGCGAATGTTGATTTTACACCCTCATCGTCCCATGCGTAGGTTTGATATTTATACCAATCGTTATTTCTGTCTGAGGTGTAATATTGAGCTAAGACATCCATCGTTACCGAAGATAGATATTCTCCGTATAGAGATCGTTCTGCCATGTCTATATAAATACCATTTAGGACATTGTATATGCCTACTTCGGTGTTGTAAACTTGATTCCCGAGGAATTTATCCTCTGGTTTTACGTCCAGGAAATTGTTGCAACTACTAAGTGCTAATCCAAAAATTAGTAGCAGTTGCGTGTACGATATTTTTATTGTTCTCATTTGCTTATAATTTTGTTCTTTGCCACAGTGCTTCGCTAATTTAATCATGTTCTTGTGCGAGAATATGCTTACCATGGCTAGTTTCATTCTTATGATTTTTTAGATTAAAATGTAGCATTTATACTGAACGAGAAAGAGCGAGCAAAAGGGTAGTTGGTACTTCTTTCCATCTTAGATGTTTCTAGTCTAAAAAACTCATTTAAATATCCATTTATTCGTAATTCGCGGAGTCCCATTCTTTTTAGTATCTCGCTATCGCGAAAACGCACTCCCATTGACATCGATTCGCCAATTAGTTGATTTTGTTTTTGAACAAACCTTGACGATATCGGCGTGGTTTCTGTTGTTGATATGCTTTTGAACTGAGCAATATCTCCAGGTTTTTGCCAGCGGTCGTACAGTGCTCGTCTGTCTTGATTATAGTCTAGCTCGTTCAGGGAAATGTTTTCCACTTTTTCGTAAAGGTCTCTATTAAACACTTCGCCACCAATTCTGTAGCGCATGTTAATGGCAAAGTTGAAAATTTTATAATTTAAACTTGTACCTATAATACCTTCCATGTCGGGGCGACTATTGCCAACTTTTACGGCATCGCTAGCATTGTACGTAAAGGTGGTTTTACCTTCTTTAGTCATGAAAACCTCCTTGCCTGTTGCTGGATCTATACCTAGCGAGCGTACTGCCCAAATATCGTCTGGGCTATATCCGTCTTTAAATCTAATGAGCGATTGATTGATGTTAGAGCTTGATTCGTTGTTGTTGTTCATATTGTCAAGCAGATTACCAAAATTTCTATACGTATTGTTTATTGCGCTAGTTGATAGGTTAATACGCCAAATGATACGTTTCTGCGGATTGTATATCGGGGCGACAGTAATACGTGTGTCTATGCCACGAGTGTCCAGGGCACCAGCGTTGGACTGATACGACGATTCGCCCGTAGACGGTGCCGAAGCAACAGAAACAATCAATGGGTCTGAATACTTTTGATAAACGTCAAATTTCAGGTCTATTCGGTCTAATACTGACAGGTCGATACCGATATTTGGATTCTTTGTTTTTTGCCACTCTAGGTATGGGTTTCCCAAGCTAGAAAGGTATATCCCTTGTCCAAATATGCTATTGTTGGTTAAGAACTGATATACATCTACCGAAGAAACGCTACCAAAGCCCTGGTTGCCAGTTACGCCGATGCTAGCCCTTATCTTTAGTGTGGTAAGCCATTTTGCGTCGGACATAAAAGCCTCGTTGTGAATATTCCAGCCTGCACCTGCGGACCAAAATGGTGAGTACTTCTCCGCAGATCCAAAGGATGTAGATCCGTCCAAGCGATAAGTAGCATCAAGTATGTAGCGCCTATCGTAAGTGTAGTTTGCGCTGGCAAGAAAGCCCACGCGTCTGTATAGATTGGTATTGTAATCAATGTTTGTTCCAGGTTTATACTGAGTGGCAAATGCTGGATTTATATTGCTTCCTATCGGAAATCCGACTACTTGCCAGTATGTTGCATCCGACTTATTGTGAGATGCTTCTCCTCTAGCTATGACTGTAACGCTGTGTTTATCGCTGAAAATTTTAGTGTACGTAAGCATGGCATTCATGTCGTATTTGAAAGAGCCTGATTCTCGTTGAGAGAATTCTCCTTTTTCGTCAACGTCCTTGTCGTCGTACATCGTGTGTAGAGGGGATGTGTATTCTTTGTTTTCAGTGTTGGTCTTAGTTAATTGCAGATTTCCTTGAAAACGCAGTTCTGGAGTTATCTTATAGATAAGTTGGGTGTTGTTGGTAATAGAAAATGAATTATTGTTTGATAGAAATCCCAATGAAGCATTGTACAGTGGATTATCTACCCTTTTCCATGATTGGTTAACTCTGTGATATTCGTCTAAATATCGGCTTTGGTTGTCAACCTTAGTAAAATACGGATTAGTGTTGACGTAAGTACTAAAAGCTCCATAGGGAGAGTCGTCAGCTTCGTAGCCCGCGATGCTCAAGTTGTTGGTAATGTTCAGTTTGTCCTTCCTATATATAAGTTTGATGTTTCCTCCCCAGTTCTGACGACCAGAACCAATCATCACACCTCGAGTATCTTTATAATTCAGCGACACTCCGTAGCGGAAGGCATCGTCGCCACCGTCGATGTAAATATTATGTCCATTTGAAAAGCCTGTTTGCAGAGGAACATTCAGCCAGTAGGTGTTTACTCCTTGCCTTACTCTTGTTAGGCGTGCATTGTAAACACTATCTTCAACTATTGCTGCTCCTTGATATTTGAGGTCATATCTGCCAGCTAATTTCTCGAACTGCAATTTTTCGTCAGAGTTCATCATGTTGTAGCCAGTTAAATCTGGCACTTCAAACTTAAAATCGCCAGTGTACGATAGTCTTATTTTCCCAGATTCGGGTTCTTTGGTCTCAACGACAACTACTCCATTTGCAGCTCTTGCTCCATATAACGCAGTTGACGCTGCATCTTTAAGAAGAGTAATAGATGCGACCCTATTCATGTCAAGATCAACAATTGTGCGCAGGGTGGTTTCAAAACCATCTAATATAAATAGTGGCTGGTTAGGATCTGCTCCATATTCATCGCGCAGGTCGTCAGTAGAAATACTGGTTTTTCCTCTCATCTCGACGGTAGGGAGGGTGTTAGGGTCTGAGCCCATTAAAGAATTTTCGACTATATTGAAAGATGGGTCTAGAGTTGTTAAACTCTGCAGAGCATTGCTGTTGCCTACTGTTTTTAAGTCTTCGCCTTTCACGGTGTTTACAGAACCTGTATATGATTCTGCTTTGCGAATCATCATACCGGTTACTACTATTTCACCAACCTCACTAACAACAGGTAATAGAGTCGCATTGATGATTGTTTGCTTTTTTACATCGACGGTATAGCCCTGTGTCCCAATAAAAGAAAAATTTAGAGTCCCTGGAGTGTTCTCAGGAATTGTAATGCTATAATTACCTCGGGCATCCGTAATGGCAATTGCTGCCATTTGTGGGTCTTGGGGTTTTCTGAATGCTATGTTTACGCCAGCAAGTGCTTCGCCTTTTTCGTCAAGCACTTCGCCTTTAATTACTCTGGTGCTCCCTTCCTGTTCTTGAGAGAATAGAGTGCTTTCATTTACTATGCCCTTGTTTGCGACAGCGGTACTGCCCAGAAAACAAATTAACGCAAGCATTATAACAGGTTTTGCAATACTCACAAGTCTAAATTTGTTCTTGGGAGAGGGATGAACAAACTTTTTTTGTTTCATCGTTTGTAGAATTGAATTCATACTCAATAAATTATTAGATGTCATATATTCTCTTTTGTTCAAATTGAGGAATAAGTCAATTCCTGAATGATTTATTCTAGAATTTGCTCCGCCAATAACTTTCTGTACCTCAATTATAGAACACTTTTAATTTTACAGATTAAATAAATCTCTTTATTCCTAAAAGGCGCACAAAATACGATATTTTTTAAAAACGAACTGTTAAAGATTGTATTTTATGATAAAAACTAACTTCCTAAATAAGCCTGATGCTTATTTTGTTGTCTGTATTTATATTTTTTCTGTTTCTAATGTGCTTGTAATTAGGTGTTTCTTTGACTTACTCGGAGAATATAAATAAAACGATATTTTTAGATATGACTTTTATTAATCCTTAGAATCGCGATTCTTATAAAGACTCACGCACTAGACACTCATAAATTATCAATTCGATGTTAATAATCTATCCAGTCGCTTAATATTTTGTCATTGTGCCAAGGGTCCTTACTTTTCTTTAACCAGTATTTCAGCTCGTTGAGTAATTCTGTTATAACAGGATTTGATTTATCTACAATCAGATTATTCATTTGGTAGGGGTCTGTTTTATTGTCGAAGAATTTAGTATTCGTGAGTTCTCCCGAATGGTCAATAGTTAGCTCAAGTGAATATCTTTCAGTTTTTACGCCCCTAGCAACGGGGAAATAGTTTAACACTTTTCCGTTCTTGTCTTTAGCTCCATCAATATTTCTTATGTACAAGGTAGATTTGGGCATCTTTGTAGTGTCTTCGATTTTTAGAAAATGATTTGAATAGTCTGTTCCTTCAACAGTTTGTGGGATGTCTGCGCTCAGTCCTAGTAATCCTAGCAATGAGGGCATTATGTCTGGCACGCTTATTAGCATATTGTTAATTTCGCTTTGTATTTTACCTTTCCATCGAATTAAAAGAGGGATTTCGAAAGCTTCGTTGTAGATTGTGTTTTTTGCATCCGCCACCCCATGGCTACACATTGTTTCTCCATGGTCAGAAGAAAAAACAACGATTGTGTGTTCCGATAAATTTAATTTATCAAGCTCGTTTAGTATTCGACCAAATTCCCTGTCAACGCCAGTAATGTTTGCAAAATAAAAAGATGCTGAATGAGCTTTTGAAATTGATGTGTCTGCGTTATCTCTAACTAAGAGCTCGGATAGAGAATAATTCTTGTATAAGTTAAAATCTTCTTCCATGCAATCTTCAAGGGAATTGTATGGAGAGTGGGGAGGATTCATTGCTACAAAAATTGCAAACGGTTTATTGTTGTCTCTTTCTGCGTTTTTATTTTGGAGATACTCAATGACTTTGTTAGCTTCGTGTTTTGGGGAGTATTCTTTGGGCTCATGTCTAGTGCCATCATTGTCAAAGTAGTGAGGATTCTTATGCACATCGAAAGTGCCATACGAGTACCAGTGATTAAAGCCGTGGCGACTTTCGGGAGGAGTGTAGGCATCCCAGCAGGGATTTTCAGAATTAAGGTAGCTTCCTGGATTTTGAGGATTATTTTTAGTGGGGTGGTCAAGATGCCACTTTCCAAAATAGGCTAAATCATAGCCATTATTGTTCAATACATCGCTGAAGCAAACAACATCCTTTCTTAAGGAACTGATGGGGCGCAAGGAGTTGCAGTTTAAAGGGACTCCACTTGTTGTGGGAAACATGCCTGTCATTAGAGAGCTTCTGCTAGGACTACAAATAGGTGTAGGTGCTGTTGCTGAGGTAAATACTATAGCGCTTTTGGCAAAGGCATTTAAGTTGGGAGTATACACTGGGTCTGCTTGGGTACTTATCGCGTCATTAAACTCAGGAGTGTTCCAAAATCCCACTGCCGTTTTTCTGAACTGATCAGGAAATACATAGATAATATTGGGGTGTTTAGTTTGCTTATCCTTGCTACATCCACTTGTGAATATAATAGTCAAGATTAGAATCAGTATATTCTTCATATGCCTGAGGGTTTGATAATAGCTTGTTTTTCTTATGTTTTGGACCAATAATTCCTATTAGTTGTATAATCTCTTTTTTTATAAGATGCTTTTTATACTTAGATTTATTTGTTTTTCGCCAAAGATACGCAAAGTTGGCAGATTTTTTTCCGAATGTCTAGGTGTGCTGAATGAAAATATTAACCCGAAACATGTATTGGGAACGCCGTAGCGAGTGCTTCAAGCTCGATAAAACAAGGTTTTTGGCGAGTAGAGGTGCAATGCATTGCGTCTGAGCCAGCAGAGCGTTTGTCTTGAAGAGATTGGAGCATGCAAAAGGAGAGCTAATGTATGCTTCGGGTTTAAGTACAATAAGGGAAGTCGAGTCTCTCTGCGACTCCCCCCCCCCCCTTATTTATTTAGAGCCCATCTATAAAGTCCAATACCTGCTTATGCTCACTTTGCGAATTAGTCATTTACACGAGTAAACTCCCAATTCACAAAGTTTCGCAAGCCTTGATATTTAACTTTATAGTTCAGACTCCTGACATTATGGACAGACACTATTTATAAGTGTCTACTGAGGGTATCCTGCATTTTGCGTCAGGTTGGGGTTTATGTCCCTTTCTGACTGAGGGATAGGCCACCATTTATGGTAATCGAAGAATTGCGTTGTAACTGTTGGGGAGTCCGCAAAAGTACATACGTCTCCATTTGTTTTTATGCCCATCACCTCAAATCCATTATTTATTTTTAGCCAATCCCAGCGTTTGAACCTAGCATAAAGCCAGCCTTCTAGCGCTAATTCACGTATACTCTCATTTCTGATATTCTCTAACATCTCTTTTTTGGTCAAAGTCCCTACAACATATAGTGGTAATTTGTCTGAGGCTCTGCTTCGTACAGCATTAATAGCTTCGTACACAGAGGCGTCGCTAATTGTTCCACTTAAAGTCTCTGTTTTTGCTTCTGCGTACATTAGCAAAACATCTGCCAGTCTAAATAGAATCCAATTGTTTGGAGAGTCGTACGGCAATCCACCCTTTCCTTCAATAATGGTTTTACGTGTAGTCATTCCCGTGAAGCTGTTTGTGTAATTGGCTGTTTTATATGGGTATAAAATATCTTTGCCATTCAAGTCAATAGTGTGGGAGCCTGGACGAATGATTGTCCAGTCCATGCGAGGATCTAGACCTTCAAAATATTCGTAGACCTCGGGTTTTATACGTTCGTCTTCGATTGTGTATGTAGGGTGTTCTTCGATCTTTTCAAATTTATCTACAAGCCAAAGAGTGGGCTGAATCCATGTCCAACCGAACGATGCATGTGATCTGGTTGCATACATTTTGTCAAAACTGTTGCCATCATCTACGAAAGAGATGAATTGTATGTCGAATATCACTTCCGAGTTGCTCTCGTTATGCCAGTTAAATACGTCTGTAAAGTTGTCTTGTAGACTATAAACTTCGCTATCTATTATAGTTTTGGCACTAGTTGCGGCAGCTTCAAAATCGCCTTCCAGTAGTTGCACTTTTGTTCTCAATGTTAGCGCTGCGCCTACAGATGCACGGGCTATATCGTTACCTGTGGATTTCAAATCGAGGCTACTTTCTGCGAAGTCTAGATCTTTGTATATTGCTTTAATTACCTCAGACTGAGCAGAGCGAGAGACCATGGCTTCGGAAACTGTCAGAACGTCTAGGATTAAAGGAACGTCTCCGAATATCATTGTCAATTGATAATAAAATAAAGCTCTTAAGAATGAAGCTTCTCCTTTCATTCTTTTTTTTCGATTTTGTTCATTCTCTGTAAACTCTATATCGTCGATATGCGCAAGAAAATCGTTACATCTGGTGATTCCTCTGTATGCAGATGTCCACATTGCAAGGACATTTCTCTCGCTGGGGTCTAATGTCCCATTTGCAATAAGAGTACCTACATCACGAGGCTGAGCTATGGGAGTAAAGCAGTCCATCATTCCCCACATCTCGTAGCAAAAACTCCCTGAATTGCCTTTTGTTTGAAGGGCGTCGTAACAGGCTTGGAGTCCAGCTTCAGCATCATCTGGAGACAGCCAGAAGGTGCTTTCTGATATTTTGTCTAATGGCTGTCTATCCAGCATGTCATTGCATGCTACAAAAAATGTCAGTATAAATATAAAATATATTGTCTTCGTTTTCATATTATCTCTTTTTAAAATGTTGCTTGAATCCCAAAACTTACTGTTTTTTGCATTGGGTACTGGCTTATCCCAGTAGCTGTTTGCGAGCGTTCTGGGTCATAACCTTCAAAGCTTGTGAATGTAAATAGGTTCTCTCCACTGCAAAATACACGCACTCTCTCAATGTTTGTGATTATTGTCTTGGGAATTGTGTATCCTAATTGTACTGATTTTACACGCAAGAATGATGCGTCCTGCATCCAAAATGTTGAGAACTTGTAATTGTCGCGATGTGCGCCGATATTGACAATGCGAGGCAACGTAGCGGTTTCCCATGTAGACTGGTCGCTGGGGATGTATCTGTCGGTTGTCCATCTCATAGGTATTTGTCCGCGATCTCCATTTGCGCCCATTGGTAAGATTCCAGAGCCTGACAAATATGAGTCGCGCCCTTTTTCGCCTTGGAGCAGTGCAGAGAAGTCTATTCCCTTGTATTTAAAACCTAGGGATATGCCGTAAGAGAACTTTGGAATAGTACTGCCAATAATATCTCTGTCATTGCTGTCTATTACGCCATTGCCATCTCTGTCTTTGTACTTTAAATCTCCAGGCTTTGTTTTGTTGGAGATATAATAAGCGTTGTTATTGCCTGATAGTTCTTTGGCTTTTTTATTCAGTTGGTCCAGCTCTTCTTGTTTGCGTATTATTCCTTCGCAAACGTATCCGTACATCGATCTAAAAGAGTATCCTTCCCAAATAACAAAATCTCCTCCCGAACGAACCTCTCCTTGGTATTTTGTCACCTCGTTTCTTACGGTACTGATATTAAATCCTAGGTTAAAATTGAAGTCTCCAATCTTGTCATTGTAGGTAGTTCCAAATTCCCATCCATTATTTCTGACTTCCGCCAAATTTACAACCGGGCTACTTTTGTCTCCCATTGTTTTTGGAATCTCCATTCCTACAAGAATACCGTTTGTCAGGCGATTATAGTACTCTATGTTGAGACTTAGTTTTCCAAATAATGTTGCATCTAGGCCGATGTTACTAGTTGTTGTTGATTCCCAAACAATATCAGAGTTCACAACCGCGGTCGAGGCGATTCCCGAAGTCACGCTACCTCCCATAGTGTAATTCTGATCAAGAGAGTATACCGTTTGGTAGGGGTAATAGTTAGGGTTGCCATCTAGAAGTATATTTTGATTTCCAAGTTTTCCCCAAGATGCTCTGAGTTTCAGGTTGTCTAGCCAGCTTAGTTGGCTCATGAAGTTTTCTCCTGACATGCGCCATCCTGCAGAAAATGAGGGGAATGCGCCCCATCTATTTCCTCTTTTAAAGCGCGAGGAGCCGTCATAGCGGATGTTAGCCTCAAATAAATATTTGCCCAGATAATTGTAATTCAGCCTGCCAAACCATGCCATTAAAGCCCATTCTTTGGCAGTCCCATTGACTTGTGGGTTTTCAAGACCAGCATCTAAAACATGTAGCTTATTGTTGTGAAACTTCTGAATGCTTGCTCCAAATTTGTCTCTTCGATAGTTTTCAAAGCTGAATCCACCTAGAGCGTTAAAATTATGCTTTTCATTAAAGGTTTTTGTGAAATTTAAGGTGGTGTAATTTGTGAGAGTATAGTATTCATCATTGCTATTGCTCATAGTTTCAGGGTTGCCAAGTTCTCTCATTATCGCATTCTCGCTAAAATTCCATAATTCCACATGACCTTGGAAAGTTCTATTTAGTAAATTGTTATAGTTTATCGCTACATTTTCAGAGAGTACTAGACCTTTTAATATTTCGTAGTTTATGTACATCTTCCCAAGAAAGCGAATTTGACGTTCAAGGTCATCTCTGCTCTCCCATTGTGCTCTAGGATTGTTTACAGTGCCCGCACCAAGTGCTTGTGCATATCCGTATCTGCCGTCTTCATTTTTTTCGTAAGGGATACCAGGCATTTGGTGGAATAACTCGGCCCAATCAAGATCTTCAAGATCTTTCCAAGACGCAGATATGTTAGTGCCAACTTTTAAGTTCTTAAGTATTGAGGCCTCCCAGTTCATCCTAAAGTTGTATCGTTTTGACCATGTGTCAGGAGTGATTCCTTTTTGATTAAGGTATCCAAGGGAGAAATTGTATAATGCTTTATCAGTGCCTCCAGAGAAAGAAATGGAATGGGACTGCATGGGGGCTTTATCGCCAAACCAAATATCTGTCCAATCAGTGTTGGGAGTTAGGACAGGATCAGTGCTGTTTTCCCACAGTTTTATTTCAGTTTCTGAAAAAATACCTGCCATTCCAACATTATTATAAGCCTCATTTCCCATTTTCATATAGCTAGCAAAATCATTTAGGTAATCCATCTTGCTAGTTGTAGATTGAATACCGTAATATCCGTTGTATGAAACCTTTAGCTTGCCAGATTTTCCTTTTTTTGAGTTTATTAAGATAACACCATTTGCTGCTCTAGAACCGTATATGGCGGATGATGCGGCATCTTTAAGAATTGAAATGCTCTCAATGTCGTTTGGGCTTATATCGCTCATAGATGATTCGACTCCATCAACGAGTACTAAAGGGTTGGAGTCATTTAGAGTTCCAACGCCCCTAACGCGAATTGTTGCATCGTCTTTACCAGGTTGCCCACTTGCCTGCGATACATAAACGCCTGTTGCAAGTCCAGAAAGTGCGCTTGACATATTGGTAATCGGGCGAGCATCTAGCTCTTTTGCTGTTACATTAGAGACTGCCCCTGTTAGGTTGACCTTCTTCTGTGTTCCATATCCAATAGTTACGACTTCGTCCAGTCCGATGGCATCCTCCGCTAAAATTACATTTATTACAGACTGGGTTTCAACTACAAGTTCTTTCGTTTTCATGCCCATAAATGAAAACTGCAAAGTAGCACCGTCGGATACACTGAAAGAATATCTCCCATCTGCATCTGTAACTGTTCCGTTTGTTGTACCTTTTATTGCTACGATTGCTCCCACTATGGGAGTTCCTTCTTCGTCGGTAACGAGTCCAGAGATGTTTTTTTGTGCGTATGCATTGCCTACTAGCAGTACGAAACACAAACTAAGAATTAAAGTAAATTTACTCATAGAACTTTGTTTAAATATGAATAATTGAAATTATTGTGCTGATAAATGACTGAAAGCAGCCCTGAACCTTCGTAAAAGAGTGTAGAGATTCTGTCCTTGCAGTCTTGCAAAGCGCAGTGTTTTTGATATTTTTGAGCTTGCTTTCTTCGAGAGAGCTAAATGATTAATGAAGAGATTCTGTTGTATTGCTAGATGTTGAAGACTTGTGTGGTAAGTAAGTGTATAAGGATATGAGAGAGAGAGTGGGGGGGGGGGTAACGCTCTGTCTGTAAATGTGTTGCGTGCTTTACTGTGGTTGCTATTGGTGCGCTGTTCTGTGATTTTGTGCAATGACTTCCCTGCAATTGTAATGTTGCAAAGTAGGGACGAGTAAAAATATTGGATTGTTAAATTTGTATTAGTTGATGATGTTGTCTTAAGTAACTTTAAAGCTGATGTGCCGATTCTGCAAAAAGTGGATGTGAAACTATTGAGTTGCGCTGTGTAAATGTTACTAATGCTAGGTGTCATTGGCTCTGTTCTTGTTTATTGCTAATACAAAGATAAGTGCTTTTTAGCACTTTGCAAAAGGTAATGAAGTTTTTTTTTCTTACTGAGAATTAATTTTCAGTCTATGTTTAGGTAGTGAAAAGCTTATATTATATACGTTTTCGAAAGCATTAAATTCGATAGGTAACATAGTCTGTCCGTAATGTCAAGAGCCTGAATTACAGTGTTAGGTATCTTCATTGCCTTCTTGTGATAGTACCACCTATTCGATATTTACTTTTCTGGCTTAATCCAATTGGTGCTAACTGAACAGAGTGCAAACAAGTTTAGGTTTGAGAAACTGTACCAGAGAAGTGGCCCTTGCTTGCAGTGGCTAATTTCTAATGAAAGCTCCAGTGCTTAAATGATTGTAAATCGAAGGTGTTTTGGCGAGAAAAAGAAAAAAAAACATGCTTTTTTTGCTATTTTTGCATTGTTTTCTAAAAAAAAAAAGATGTACCTTTGGCGTATGAAAAAGATAAGTCTTATATGTATGGGCTGTTGCGCAATTTCTAGAGACAGTCTAGTTGCTGGCTTATTTGAGTGTTTAGAAGCGAGTAACTATTCAGCGAATCACTAAGCTGATTTGTCTTGATATTCAGCGCATTATAAGCCATGGAGTGATTGAATTTATCGGAAAATATTCGTTTTCGCTATGTTACTATCATTAATATTGTGTAATGGACTGAAAATCAGCATTAGTTTTGGTTGAATAGTTACCAGAAGCGAAGAGTTTTGCTAAAAAACTCAAATTGTTTAATTTAAATTTTATTGAAATGAAGAAATTAGAATTGACGGTTTCTCTCAAGAGACACTTGACGAGATGAGGATGAGTAAAGTTTGTGGAGGCAGTATGTATTTGGAGGCCAATAACTGTTTAGGAGGAGATTGCGCAGCAGGTTGCTCTATCGGAGAAGGTCGAAAGAATAAGGATGTGAAACAAATACCAGAAACTAAGGTATAATGCTATTAGTCTAATCTAAATGGTGCATAGGTTCAAATCTTATGCACCATAAAATCGTAGAGTGATGAAAGAAAGTCGCTATAATTACTTTGTCCCATTCAATGACCGCATAGTTTGTTTTAACGGCATGAGTGGAAAAATTTTCTCTGTCAATAAATATGGAGAATTTGAGTCTGTAAAAAAATGTTTAAATAATCAAGGTAGCAGTAGTAGCAACTTGTCAGACTTTTTGTATGATTCAAAATTTTTGGTGGATGATTTAACTGATGAAGTATCATTGATTAAGTTAAAGAATCGCATGTCTGTATTTGATAACGAGTACCATATTATAATAAACCCTACACTTGAATGTAATTTTAACTGCTGGTACTGTTATGAGAAATCAGAAAAAGGCTATATGAGTGTTGACATTATAGAAAGAGTAAAGCTAAATATTAAAAATGCTATAATTAATAAAGGTGTTAAAAAACTAGTTATTAGCTGGTTTGGAGGAGAGCCTCTACTGTATATTAAGGAAGTTATTAGTCCGATAAGTGTATACGCTAAAGAGTTGTGTGAGGAGGTTGGGGGTGAATTTGTGAATAATGCTACTACTAATGGCTATCTACTTGACAAAAGTAACTTTAAAATACTTAAAAGCATCAATTTGAAATCCTTCCAAATAACATTAGATGGTAATCCGACAGAGCATGATAGGATTAGAAACGCTAATGGTATTCCCTCTTTTGGCAAAATCATAAACAATATAATATCTGTATGTACTTTATCCAAGGACAGTACAGTAGCTTTAAGAATCAATTATACCAACAAAACACTAAAAAATGATTTTGAAAAAACATTAAGTGTAATACCTGAAAATATCAGAAGGCAAATAAGAGTAAATTTTCAAAGGGTATGGCAAACAAGGACACAAAACAGTAAAGAACGGTTAATGTCTGGAATTAAATCAGTGTCAGGAATGGGTTTCATTCCTGATGCTTGCGGAGGGTTTACCATAGGGAAATATTATCATTGCTATGCAGACCGCTTTAATTTTGCTCATGTCAATTATGATGGGAAAGTATATAGATGTACTGCAAGAGATTATTCTGAAAAATATGTATGCGGAACGCTTAAAAAAGATGGGAACATAAGATGGAAATCTGGTATCAATGAACAAATGTTCACATCATCAAACTTTGATAATGAAAAATGTTTAGAGTGTAAATTACTGCCGATATGTGTTGGTCCATGTTTTCAAAATTATAAAGATTACAAGGATGGAAATATAAAATCATTTTGCTTCGTGAGAAATGACGATATAAACGTCAATGATTTTATCATACAACATTATTTACAAACAAAAGCAAGTTATCATGAAACTAAGTAGTATTTTTATTTTCTTAACGTATTTAACTTTGTTTAGCAATAGTATTTATTCACAAAGTTCTCTGGGAGTTACAGCATATTCGAACAAAGATAAAAGTCCGCTTGCCTACGTTACGATTGCTCTTTTCAAGGCTGACTCATTATTAGCAAACGGTGGAATAACAGACGCTAATGGTAAATTTGTTTTGGATAATTTGATGGCTGGCAACTACATTTTGGTCTCATCAATAGTTGGTTACATAACAGACAGCACTAATGTAGAAGTTGGGAATAACAAGAATGTACAAATTGAGATTGTATTAAAAGAGGATGTTGTAATGCTCAGTAATGTAGAAGTATCTGAGATGAGAAACCCTATAAAGCATCGAGCAAATGGACTCAGCGTAGACATTGCAAATTATACGTCGACTGACGAGAAAAATGCACTTGATGTCATACATGTGCTGCCCGGAGTAATTGGCGACGGTGCAAAGTTGAGTGTTATGGGTAAAGGAGCTGTGATACAAATAAACGGACGCATCTTGAGCTTGTCGGGAAAGCAACTGGAAGCATATTTGAATTCAATACAAGGGAATAGCATAAAAAGTATAGAACTGATAACAAGTCCTCCTGCTCGTTATGATGCAGAATTTAGTGGAAGTATTATCGACATAAAACTAAAGAATATGGAGACAGAAGGAGTAAACGGACAAGCTTCAATGGCTGTCAGTCTGAAAGAAACAGGTTGGGTTTATGAACCCTCGTTGTCTTTGAACTATCGTAAGAATAAAATTAGTATGTATGGTAATTACGGAGCGGTTACGGGCAAATTTAAAAAGGAAGTTCATCAGTCGCGCAGATACAGTGGAACTCCTCCTATATTTTATGATGATCGAGAGAATAAAAAACAGTCAGGTATATCAAACAATATAATGTTTGGCTTGGATTATTTTATGAGTGATAAACACACTTTGGGACTGGTCGTAAATGCTAATGACTACGACGGAGATGATGATAGCGATATAAATACACTCATAAAGGCAAACACCTTAGAGAGTATACAAGATTCTTCTATCAGATCAATTTTGGATAGGTCGTCAAAAAATCAATATATGTCGGCAAATATAAATTACAAGTGGATTACAGACACATTTGGAAGTTTTCTGAACACTGACTTCACTTATTCCCAGACTAACAGCGACGGCGAACAAACTATGAAGTCTGATTATTACGATTCTCAGAATGTGATTTTGCATCCCTCTGACGGTTTTGGTCAGACGGTCAATCAAAAAACGAATATTATCACTATCAGAACAGACTATGTAAAGAATATAAAAAAAAGTATTACTTTGGAAACTGGCATGAAAGCTTCATTTGTGAGGCGAGGTAATAGGCAGGACTACAGTCTATTTAGCCAAAAAGTGTGGGTGACAGATAGTATTCAAAATAACATCTTGGACTATTATGAAAATATATTTGCAGCTTACGTAAGCCTTGACAAAAAATGGGAAAGGTGGTCTGTCTCCGCAGGACTCAGAGGAGAACAAACTTATTACAAAGGCAGACAAACGAATAATGGGATAGCCTTCAAAAATAATTATTTCAATTTATTCCCATCTTTATATATTGCTAGGAATCTAACAAATAGAGGCAGCTTATCGGGCTCATATACTTATAAAATAACTCGTCCTTCATTTTATGCACTTAATCCATTTAGGTTTTACAACGGCTATAGAATTTATCAAGAGGGTAATCCTGACTTAGGCCCATATTTCTCCCATTCCTTTGATATGAAGTACAATTCTTCAAAAGGGTGCTCCGTGTCGCTTTCACATACAATGTCCGAAGACGAGATTGTTCAAGAGCCTTATCAAGACGACCAAACAGGCGAAGTTATTTACACATACAAGAATTTTGGCTCTACCAAATCAACAGTACTAGTACTCTATGTTCCTTACAGCCCTTTTAAATGGTGGAGTATGAGGTTTACGGGTATAGGGCGTTTTGTAGAATACAGCTCACTTTTTATGGATAGAGATTATAGCACAAATGATATTTCGGGGAATTTCAGCTTACTGAATAGTTTTAAGTTAATGAAAGATCTGGGCGGAGAAGTCTATGTGAGATATAATACTGTGCGCAAGAGTGTTGTGACGGATATTGATGATAGGCTCTATATGCATTTCACCCTTAAAAAGAAACTTTTTCAAGATAGGGGAATACTTGCAGTATCGTATCTAAATCCTTTTCGTTTATATGATTTCTCGTCATCAATACAAAACGGCAACATGGACTTGCACACTTCTGAAACCGCCGATAGAACTATGGTAAAAGTATCCTTTTCCTACAATTTCGGTTCTAATAAGATTAAGAGATACAGGAGAAGAGATACTGGAGCCGAAGATGTTGTAGGACGTGCAAGATAAATCAAAGATGCAAAATTCTGTATTAACAAGATAGTAAATATTGCAAATAAACTTCCAAAAACAACCCGATGCAATGGATTGTGGTCCAGCATGTCTATGCATGGTTGCATGTTGTCATGGGCGTAAATATTCATTAGAATTTTTAAGGAAAAAATCATTTGTCGGTAAGGACGGAGTTTCGCTGTTGGGAATCAGTAAGGCGGCAGAAAAAATAGGCTTTAAAACTCTTGGCGGACGTTTCACCATAGACAAACTAAGACAAGCGCCGTTGCCTTGTATTTTGCACTGGAATCAGGATCACTTTGTGGTATTGCACAAGGTGTCTCAAAGACGCAGGCAGGATATATTTCATATTGCCGACCCAGGAAAGGGGCTATTAAAATACACTCAGGAAGAATTTATAGACCATTGGATAAGCACCTCTTCCAACAATGAGGAAAAGGGGATTGCGCTACTTCTTGAGCCTACTTCCAAATTCTATGAGAAGGATGGTGATGATGAGATTCCCCAGAAAAGGAAGTTGAAATTCTTGTCACAATATTTTGCTCGATACAAAAAACTTTTTGTGCAACTGGGCTTTGGTTTGCTAACAGGCAGTTTGTTGCAGTTAGTTTTTCCATTTCTCACTCAGGCGGTGGTTGACAATGGTATTGCCAACAAAGATATAGCCTTCGTTTGGGTAGTATTGCTTGCGCAGCTTATGTTGCTCTTTGGCAGGGCAAGTATCGACTTTATCCGCCGAAGGATTTTGCTACACATAAGCACCCGTATCAACGTGTCGTTGATTTCCGATTTTTTCATTAAGCTGATGAAGCTGCCCATGAGTTTTTTCGATATCAAACTACTTGGCGACCTACTACAGCGCATCGAAGACCACCGCCGCGTAGAACGCTTCCTAACTGCACAGACCCTTAATCTCCTATTCTCGGTATTCAGCTTTCTGGTTTTTGGAATAGTATTACTGGTTTACAACATAAAGATTTTCTTGGTATTCCTTGTTGGTAGTATCATATATGGAATATGGATACAGTTCTTTTTGAAGAAACGCAGGATACTAGACTACAAAAGCTTTGAGCAGCAAGCCATAAACAGCAACCTGACTTATCAATTGATAAACGGCATGCAGGAGATTAAACTTCAAGGTTATGAGCAAGGCAAACGTTGGGAGTGGGAAGACACTCAGGCCGATCTCTTTAAAGTGAATATGCAGACCCTTAGCTTACAGCAGTCGCAAGAGGCAGGAAGTATTTTTATCAATGAAACCAAAAATATATTCATAACCGTATTGGCTGCCGCAGCAGTCATAAATGGGGACCTTACACTCGGCATGATGTTGTCGGTGCAATACATCATCGGTCAGTTGAACAGTCCTGTGGAGCAGATAATGAACTTTATCTATCAGTGGCAGGATGTCAGCATCAGCCTAGATCGTATGACTGAAATACATCAAAAGGCAGAAGAAGACACAAGCGATAATAGTATATCCACATCACAAAACTTCGAGAACAAGGATATAGAACTACAAAACATATCGTTTGGTTATGAGAATGCAATGAACAAGAAGGTCTTACACAATATCGAGTTAAGCATTCCACAAGGTAAGACAACAGCCATAGTTGGGGCAAGTGGGAGTGGCAAAACTACCCTGATAAAGTTGTTGTTGGGCTATTATGTTCCACAAGAGGGAAAGATAAGAGTAGGAGGTCAGATGCTAGAGAAGTTTAACCCCGAGTGGTGGCGAGGTCGGTGTGGAGCTGTCATGCAAGATGGCTATATATTTTCGGAATCAATAGCAAAAAATATTACAACATCAGACATAAACGTAGATCTAAACCGATTGCAGGATGCAGCGAAAACAGCATGTATACATGAGTTTGTTAGCACTTTGCCACTTGGCTATAATACGACTGTTGGACGAGATGGTCAGGGGGTTTCGCAAGGTCAGCGTCAGAGGATTTTAATAGCACGAGCCGTTTACAAAAATCCTGATTTTCTGTTTTTTGATGAAGCTACCAATGCTCTTGATGCCAACAACGAAAGGGATATACTGGAGAACTTGCAAGGCTTCTATAGAGGTAAGACTGTGGTAGTAGTAGCACACAGACTCAGCACTGTCAAGAATGCCGACCAAATAGTAGTCCTTGATGCGGGGCATATAATTGAGCAAGGAACTCATGCAGAGCTGACAGCACTGAAAGGTAAATATTACAATCTGGTGAAAAATCAATTGGAATTAGGCAATTAGAATGGAAGACAATAAACAAATAGAACTCCGAAGCGAAAGGGTTCGTAATATAATTGGTCAAGTTCCTCCACTGATAATAAGAATTGCTATAATCTTTGCAGTGGTTTGTGGCATGCTTGCAGGTGCTTACTTTTTCAGATTCAACAGAACAATTGACGCTCCTACTAAGTTGTTCGCAGATGATTGCAAAATATGCTATTCTATCGAAGTCCTTAGTAGTAAGGTAAGGCATGTAGAAACAGGTAATAAGCTCCTGATAAGCATTCACAATGGACTTAGGCTACCCACAACTGTACAAAAAATTGACACAACCCTGCATGTAAACAAGGAGCGCTCGTATCATATAATAAGTGGGCAACTGAGTTGTGATTTAGCTTTAAACCTTGATGAACAGATTGATGCAAAGGTAAAAATATACTGCGGTAAAATAAATCTTATTGAATACGTGTTTGGTTTTTAGTACTCTCCCAAAAAATTCGCAAGTCCTATTTTATGAACTGAAAAATTGGAGCGGTATTAACATTTTTCGAAAAAATGTTAATAAAGTGGCAAAAATCTTATTTTTGAGCAGACCTTCCCTTACTCACTTTATCAAGGCTGTTGTGGGGAAGCTAAACAATCAGGAAAATCAATTCACTAAGATGAATTTGCAAATTCTATCAGCTGATTATTCGCAGAGGCAAAATGGATTATCTGTCGTCGGGCACTGTGAGTGAATTTCGCAACTATTCAGCGAATTGTTAAGTTGTTTAGTGTTGGCATTCAGTGTATTGTAAAAACATGGGGTAATTGAATTTATCGGAAAACATTCGTTTTCGCTATGTTATTACCATTAATATCGTGTAATGTCCGAATATTTATACCCTGCATGCGCACCGCGACTATCAAGCTTTCTGTCAATAAATTGAGCTGTTTTGCTTGGAGAGACTTGCTCGTGAATTAGGCTTATTCCACCGAAAGGTGTTACTTTTGAATCGATTTTTTTTTTAACATGCACCTAAATAGGTGAAAAATCTCGAGCCCTGCAAATTTTTGCAGGGCTTATTTTCAACAACTTATCAATAGTTAAGTAAAAAAGCTTGCGGAAGTAGGGTATCTAGTCAATGAGGCTAGACAAAAACGAGCAACAAAAATCTTCAAGCTAGAAGGTAATGTTTACGCTTTTGATTCTACAACCATTGATTTGTGTTTGGAAGTCTTTTGGTGGGCTAAGTTTCGTTCAACAAAATCAGGCATTAAAGCACATGTGTTATATGATGTAGAAACCCAGATACCGGTATTCTTTCATATTACAGAAGCTACGGTTCACGATTCAAAAGTGATGAAAGAGATTCCTTATGAGACCAACTCTTACTATATCTTTGATAGAGCTTACAACTACTTTAAAATGCTTTATCGTATCAATCAAATAGAAGTCTATTTTGTGCTCAGACCTAAAAAGAATTTTCAATACAAGAAGATAACATGGAACCGAAGATTACCAAATAATATTCTTTCTGATTCTACCATTGAGCTGACCGGGTTCTATCCTAAACAGGACTATCCTGAAAAACTTAGACTTGTAGAATATTGGGATGATGAGCGAGAACGTAAGTTCAGCTTCTTAACCAATGCTATGCATATCTCAGCTCTTCAAGTGGCTGAACTTTATAAAAACCGTTGGCAAGTAGAGTTATTCTTTAAGTGGCTAAAGCAACATTTAAAGGTAAAGAAGTTCTGGGGAACAACAGAAAATGCAGTAAGGATACAAGTGTATGCTGCAATTTGCACCTACTGTTTGGTAGCAATAGTTCAAAAAGACATGCAACTTGACAGAAGCACATATGAAGTCCTACAAATATTAAGTATCTCGTTAACTGACAAAACTTGCCTAAAAGATCTCTTTAGCAAAACTAAATTTCAAAATGATAAAGAACGCTCAGAACTTAATGTTCCTAATTTATTTAATTTCTAATATAGCCCCATTTTTTATGGGACACTAGTGACATAAAGTACAATATCTGCGTCATTCTTCTATAATAAGGTCGCTCCTATTGGATATTGGTTTGTAGTTCAAAACCTTGATAATTAGTGTCTGTCCATAATGTCGTGAGTCTGAAATGTAAAGTTAAATATTAAGGCTTGTCGTTCTGTATGTTGTGAGTTAGTGTATGTTTCGGGGAAAATATGGACTGGACAAATACTAATGAAAAATCACTATTTTTGTAGCGTGTTTAACATTTGTAACAATCCGAAGAATAGCTACATTTCATCTGTTTATATTTTGTTTTTTAGTTGTCAGATGTATCTCGCCAATATAACCATGCTCGTGTGTGGGGCTTGACTCTCGTAGCTCATTTCACGTTCGCATTCATGTTATACATACATTAAAAGAGGCAATTATATGAATTGTAGATTAAAAAAAGAAATATTTATGATACGTGAAGCATGCGTAGAAAACTACGACCAAGCACAGATAGCCGACAGGAAAGGAATTGAACGGATAGAGCTATGCGATTATTTAGAATGTGGAGGCACTACCCCATCCTATGGCGTAATAAAGAAAAGCATAGAAAGCATCAGCATCCCCATAATGGTTATAATCAGACCAAGAAGTGGCAATTTCATATACAACAACAACGAAATAGATATAATGCTCTCGGACATAAGAATATGTAAGGAACTAGGGGCTTTCGGTATTGTTATAGGAGCATTGACAGAGAACAAGCTTATAGACGAAGATGCTACCAGAAGAATGATAGACGCTGCAAGGCCAATGCAAGTAACTTTTCACAAAGCATTCGACGAAATAACAGACCAACAAGCTGCTTTAGCAACTCTAATTTCTCTGGGTTGCGACAGAGTACTTACATCGGGAGGCAAAAAGACCGCACAAGAAGGAACTGAACGACTAAAAGACTTAGTGCAACTAGCTGGCGACAAAATTACGATATTAGTAGCAGGTCGGGTAACAAAGGATAATTTAGAAGAACTTTCAGCACTTATTCCTGCAAAGGAGTTTCACGGCAGGCTCATTGTTTAAGATTTGTAACTATTCAGCGAATTGCTAAATTGTTTAGTCTTGGTATTCAGCGCATTGCAAGATATAGAGTAATTGAATTTATCGGGAAACATTCGTTTTCGCTATATTACTGCCATTAATATCGTGTAATGGGCTGAAAATCAGCACTAGTTTTGGCTGAATAGCTACTGACACTCATAATTTGACCAAAATACGTTAAATTACAAACTTAATCTCAACCACTAATATCTACCAGTCAGCTTGCTACAGCTGCGCTTTGCATTCTTATGCATTTATTACCGGGAGAACTATCCTCTGTAAGAAAAAAAAAACGTAACTTTGCGAAGAATACACATCAGTTTAAATGATACACTCAATGACAGGTTTTGGTAAACACGAATATGAATACCAAAACAAGAGGTTTACCATAGAGCTAAAATCTCTAAACAACAAGAACACTGATATTTTCCTCCGATTGCCTTCAGTTGTAAGGGACAAAGAGATACATATCAGGAAGGAGATAATGGCTGAGTTATATCGTGGCAAGATAGAGTGTCATGTCACTTGTAACATCCTTGATGGCAATTCACCTGCCAACATAGATCAAAACGTTGCGCTAAGATACATAGAGCAACTAAGACCTCTGATATCCAAACTAGACAATCAGAACATTACAGAATGTAGTTTGCAAGCAGTGCTCAGACTTCCTGAGGTTATTAAAAGCGATGAGTTATGCCTTGAAGACAACGAGTGGACTAAGTTCAAAGAAGGATTGGCATTGTCACTAGATAACATAAATGCATATAGAAAAGATGAAGGTGTAGCTTTGCATACTGATATAAGCAACAATATCGAAGCCATTGACAAGCTAAGAATAAAACTACAGGACTACGACACAAAACGGATTGATGTAACAAGGCAAAAACTAATAGACATGCTTAAGAAGCTGGATATTTCTGAAGGCTATAACGAGGAAAGGCTTGAACAAGAATTGGTATTCTACATAGAAAAATACGATATAAACGAAGAGAATATTAGATTAGAACAACACTGTAAGTATTTCGTGAATACAATGAACGAGACTCCTTGCGGAAAAAAGCTGGGGTTTATAGCACAAGAAATAGGTCGAGAGATAAACACCATCGGGTCCAAAGCCAACAGTCAAGATATCACCCGGATAATAGTTGAGATGAAAGACCATTTGGAAAGAATAAAAGAACAAGTCCTTAATATATTATAGCAGATGAACAAAGTTATAATCATATCTGCCCCATCGGGAGCAGGTAAGAGCACCCTAATCAATCATCTGATTGAACAAGATTTACCCCTTGGATTTTCGATCTCTGCAACCAACAGAAAACCAAGGAAAGGAGAGATCGATGGCAAGCACTATTACTTTTTTGATACCGACACGTTCAGGCAACGCGTTGATAACAAGGAGTTTGTGGAATGGGAAGAGGTTTACAAAGACCGACTATATGGCACTTTAAAGACTGAGATAGAGCGTATAAAAACCATGAAAAAAACTCCCATTTTCGACCTTGATGTAGAAGGAGGACTCAAGATAAAAAAAGTCTTTGGTGACCATGCTCTTGCAATCTTTGTTAAGCCTCCATCTGTAAAAACACTAAGAAGAAGACTAACAGACAGACAGACAGATTCGGCAGAGGATATAGACAGAAGGGTAGAGAAAGCGACTAAGGAATTGGAGAGAGAAGTAGATTTTGACAGAATTATTGTAAATGACAAGCTCGAAAAGGCAAAGCTCGAAATAGAGAAATTGGTCAGAGAGTTTATAAAAGAGAACAATACGTCCTTAGACTATGATTAAATAGTCACGTAAGCAATATCGAGAGCCTGAACTAGCCCAACTTTCACTCATAAAAATATTTTCAACAAAAAATCGACTATTTTTCGATGCTAGCCCAACTATAACCCACTGAAAATAGGTAGTGGTTCAGATATGTTGAATGGTAATAAATAAAATGTATTATATTTGTAAATGAGCGACTTACGCTTTTGGGTAAGTTGCTCATTCAAGTATGCTGGAACATCACAATTATATTTTTAATATCTAAAAAGACCATAAAATGAAGCCAAACCAACCCTTAAGCCTCAGACATGTTGACAAGACTAAGGTGTGCCGCTTGTGCAAAGGGAAACTTGTAAAATTTGGAACTTCTTCTGCAGGTAAACAACGTTATAGATGTAAAGATTGTAAGAAAACACAAGTGGAAGAATATTCATATAATGCCTACAATCAAGATATTAATAATAATATTGTTGCCTTGCTTAAAGAAGGAGTGGGTATAAGAGTAATGGCTCGACTTTTAGGAATTTCTCAAAATACCGTCATCAAGCGCATCAAAGAAATAGCCGCAAGCATTGAAGAACCAGCACTTAGCAAAAACAAAGATTATGAAGTTGATGAACTTTGTACCTTCGTAAAAAAAAAAGACCAATTGATATGTATAGTAATAGCCCTGCAACGAGATACAAAAGACGTGGTTAGCTTTGCGGTGGGACAACGTACTAAAAAGACACTCGGAATTGTTACGGGTGCTCTCTTGTTGTCGGAAGCAAAAAAGATTTTTACTGATGGTCTTAGTTCTTATAAGTCTCTTATAAAAAGCAAAATACACAGAGTGGTAAATAAATGCACTAATCATGTAGAACGCCTAA
>JBKECH010000042.1:0-4977 GCA_047974415.1 Bacteroidales bacterium
ACCAATGGGCAGCCCATCCCTGGAGCAACCATCGTGATAAAAGGCACCACCCAAGGCACACTCACCGACATGGACGGCAAGTTCACCATAAGCAATCTGCCGCCTAATGCGGTGCTTTTCTTCTCCTTTGTGGGAATGAAAACCGTGGAGCAAGCCGTGGGTAACCAAAAGAGCCTGAAAATTACCCTCCAAAACGAAAGCCTAGGGCTAGAAGAAGTGGTGGCAATTGGGTATGGCACGATGAAGAAGAGTGATTTGACAGGAGCGGTAACTCAAGTGAAATCTGATGATTTGAGAACGGTAGCAGCATCAAACCCAATTGAAGCACTGCAAGGGCGATCTTCTGGGGTTGCCATTATGAATGCTGATGCCCAGCCTGGTTCAGAGCCAGATATTCGGATAAGAGGAAGTGGGTCGATTACTGCAGGAAACTCGCCTTTAATTGTAGTTGATGGTATTCCATTGGTTAATAGCAATCTGAATGATATAAATAGTGAAGATATTGCCTCGATGGAAATTTTGAAAGATGCTTCATCGGCAGCTATTTATGGCTCGAGGGGAGCTAATGGTGTTATTTTAATAACGACCAAGAAGGGAAAAGAAGGAGTTAGTAGTATAGAAATAACGTCAAACATAGGTATTCAAACCCCTGTTAGAGTTCCAGAATTGTTGGGAAGAGACGACTTAATAGCTTTTGTCAATGAAGCTTTCACATATTCAGCAGGGAATCCAGTGTATTCCGACACTAATCCTGCTCCTGCATACAACACAGATTGGCAAAAAGAAATCATGAAAAACAATGCTTTAATGCAGAATCATAATGTTTCATTTTCTGGCGGGAATGCTAAAACAAAGTACATGCTTTCAGCCAACATATACGCTCAAGAAGGTATTGTAGAAGCAGCAGGTTATGAACGGCTGAATGTACGGAATAACCTAAGTCATGAGTTTCAGCCTTGGCTTACCGTTGGTACAAATATGCAGGTTGGGCGGAGTGAAAAAGATACACGAGTTGACCCTACGCAAAATGTGTTTAGATATGGATGGGCCACTACTCCGGTTAAAAACAAAGATGGCTCATGGTATTATGCTTCTGAAGACCCTGCAGTAAGCTCGTATTTTGAGGGGGCTTGGAATCCTGTTTCAGAAGCCAGTGAAGTTACAAATACTACTACAACGGATAGGCTATTGGGCGACATATATGCCACATTTAAGCCATTGAAGAATGTTACTTTCAGAACCAATTTTGGTGCTGATATTTCTAATGCAAAAAAATACAGGTATGAATCCTCGGTTTCAACAGCAGGGATAGGAGCTGGAGGAAAGGGAGTGGGCGAACAAGAGTTTGTGAGAAATACCAATTGGCTTACTGAAAATGTATTGTCGTATAACAATACCTTCAACGACTTGCATCGGTTGAGTTTAACTGGGGTTTACTCTTGGCAAAAGTATATTTATGAAGATTTAAATATCACGGGAAACGGATTTGAAGTAGATGAAACTGGAGCAAACGATATGTCGCAGGCAAACCCAGCTAGCTTATCATATAAATCAGATAAATATAGCAATAAACTCATTTCATGGACTGCCAGAGCGGTATATACCTATAATGGTAAGTATTCGCTAGTTGGAACTGCACGATACGATGGTTCATCTCGTTTTGGGGCAAACAATAAGTGGGGGTTCTTTCCTTCGCTAGGGTTTAGTTGGCATGTTGATAAGGAGGCGTTTATGAAAAATGCACATGCCATCTCTTCATTGAAGCTGCGAACAAGCTATGGGGTTACAGGAAATCAGGAAATAGGAAACTACAAATCCCTTTCTCAGCTTAATAGCATTTATTACATTTTCGACGATAAACCTTTCATTGGGTTTGAAGAAACTATTGGAAATCCAGACTTAAAGTGGGAGAGAAATACGCAATACAACCTTGGATTTGATATCGAACTATTTAGCCGGGTGAGCTTTAATGTTGATTACTATACTAGACGAACAACCGACTTATTATATGATGTTCCAATACCAACTACTTCGGGATACAAAAGTATGCTAGATAATATTGGAGAGGTGAAGAATAACGGTTGGGAAGTTAATGCAACTGCGCGATTGCTAGATAGAGAATTTAAGTGGGATGTGTCCGCAAATGTCTCATATAACGAAAACGAAGTGATAAAGCTATACGAAGATGTGACTGAGATAAATTTAGGAAGCTCCTCTACCGGCTTGGCTACTTATTTAAAGGTAGGAGAATCTGTAAACAGTGTTTGGGCAAGAGAGTCGGCTGGAATTATCAAAACACAAGAGCAATTAGATGTATATAAAAAAATACGCTCATCAGCACAGCTTGGAGAGGAAATGTATGTGGATAAAAATAACGACAACACGATAAACACAACTGATTATATAAGCATTGGCAATACAATGCCTGATTTTTATTATGGCTTCACCTCTAGATTTCAATATAAATCGTTTAGCTTAGATATATTGGCTCAAGGCTCTTCGGGTGTGGCGTCGGCATCCACAAATAACTACTTACTGTATGGAGAAAACCAACTCTTGAACAGTAATAATATCCCTACAAAGTATGCATATGATAGGATGTGGAGCGTGAATAATACAAACGGTGAATTTCCTAGAGCAGGAGCTAAAGATGTTTATTTGTCGGACAGAACAAATGGAAACTGGAAGTATTTTGCCATAAAGAACATCAAGCTAGCTTATGATTTCGGAAAACTACTAAACGCACAGCAATGGATTAAGGAGCTTCAGCTTTATGTCAATGCTCAAAATTACATTACTTTATCCAATCAGCGAGGTTACAACCCAGAAAATGGAGAGTCTAATTATCCTTATGCAAAAGCGTTGCTGTTTGGAGTCAGAGCTAAATTTTAGTTTGCGAAAAAATACATTGGAATTATAACTCAAAATAGTAACTAGATGAAAAAACTAATCTATATATTTTTAACTGGATGTGTTTCTCTTTTTTCATGTACTGATTTAAGCGAAGAAACATATACTTTTATTTCTCCTGAAAACTACTATAATACGCAGGAAGATTTAGAAAAAGCTTTAATTAGTGTTTATGATGGCTACCAATCAACATTTGTCATCTATTATAAGTATATTCAACAATTAGAGGTGCTCACAGAATTTGGTTCTCCAGCCTATGCCAAAGATAATCTGCAGAAGTGGAATGTGTGGAGTGACATTAACAATGCTGATGTGATGACTTTTCAAAATTGGGATGATGCATACAAAATGATAAATAAAGTGAATGTTGTACTAGGCAGGTGTGAAAGTATCGACATGAACAATGATCTCAAAAATAGGTATTTTGCAGAGGCTCGATTCTTGAGAGCGGCATGCTATTTTAATTTAGTGCGTTTGTTTGGAGGATTGCCTATACCCAAAACCTACACCTCAGGGATGCACAATTTGGAAGTTAAGAGAAGCTCTGTAGAAGATACGTACAAGTATATTGTGGAGGATTTGAAATTTGCTATAGAAAAATTACCACTCAAGTCGAACTATGGGGCTGCCGATGTTTGGCGAACATCAAAAGGAGCAGCACAGGCCTTGCTTGGAGATGTTTATCTTACGATGGGAGATATGTTGGAAGATGATGCATATTACGCAAATGCAAAAGAGCAATTGCTAGCAGTTATAAATTCAGGCGAATATCAACTAGAAGCTGACTTTAAAGATCTTTGGCACTGGTGGAATATCACAAATAAAAATGGCAAAGAATCAGTGTTTGAAGTGCAGTTTGGAAACTACGGAAAGGAATATAATAACCTGCATACTATGTTTGGAGTAAATATCACAGAGTTTACCTTGGGCTGCTATATGTATCGCAGGTTTGGACCATCGCTACAGCACTACTTGTCATATGACAGTAAGGATGCAAGAAAAGAAGCCACCTTCCTTACTGAGTTTAATCAGACCGAGAAAGGAAACCCATCCAATGTGCAAGCTGTATTGAAGTTCGAGCCAGCAGATATAGGCTATTATCCGGGCACGAATAATTGGAAAACAGCATCCCCAGGCAATCTAAAATATTACGATCGAACAGAAGAGTCTGCTACTAACAAAAAGCCTAGAGCTAACTTTTATGTCATTCGCTATGCCGATGTGTTGTTGAACTATGCAGAAGTGGAGAATCATATTAATGCAGCAAGTGCAGATGCGTATGAAAAATTGAACATGGTGAGAGAACGTGCGGGCTTGGAGCAAGTAAAGTCAGGGTTGAGTGAAGAAGAATTTGCTGATGCCATTTATGCTGAGCGAGGATTTGAATTAGTTGGAGAGGCTCAGCTATATTATGATGAGCTGCGCACTGATAGAATAGGGAAGAATGTGAAAGACCACATAGCATGGAGTATGAGCCAAAAAAATGACAAAAACGAAGGGGTATACATGTATACGCCTTTAGAGTATTTACCTAATAAGACCTTTTTATTTAAGATTCCACAATATGATTTAGATTCGAATAAA
Source organism: Bacteroidales bacterium (assembly GCA_047974415.1). Classification (GTDB taxonomy): domain Bacteria; phylum Bacteroidota; class Bacteroidia; order Bacteroidales; family Prolixibacteraceae; genus JBKEAJ01. The sequence goes on from JBKECH010000042.1 coordinate 4,495, forward strand.
GCACTGATTCAAAATCCAGATAATAAATAAATCCAAATTTATACCAATTTCAAGTTGTAAATTTGTGTTAGTAAATGTAAGAAATATGAAAGTAAATTCAATTCAACTTTTTAAAAGAGCTGTGTCGCATAGTTTGTTGGCAGCTGGCTGTCTTTTAATGTTTAGCTATAGTTTGCAGGCAGAGACCAACCCTGAGGTCAAGGGTGCTACTATGCAGCAAGCTCAATCAAAAACCATATCGGGAAAAGTGATAGACACCAATGGGCAGCCCATCCCTGGAGCAACCATCGTGATAAAAGGCACCACCCAAGGCACACTCACCGACATGGACGGCAAGTTCACCATAAGCAATCTGCCGCCTAATGCGGTGCTTTTCTTCTCCTTTGTGGGAATGAAAACCGTGGAGCAAGCCGTGGGTAACCAAAAGAGCCTGAAAATTACCCTCCAAAACGAAAGCCTAGGGCTAGAAGAAGTGGTGGCAAT
>JBKECH010000161.1:0-2852 GCA_047974415.1 Bacteroidales bacterium
TCCCAACTTAGTTGGCGTTCCTTCAGCTGAGTTTGTACGCTATCGCTTGTGTTTACGTAAATCAAATTACCGTTAAGGTCGTAGCTGTAAGCATCATTTACATTTTGTGTACTTGCACTCACTCCTGTGCTGTCTGCCGTTCTGTATTTTTCATCATCAATACTTGCCAATTGGTGCGGTTTGTCCGTGCGGTACTTGTAATTCAATTCATAACCTGCCAACAAGTCGCCTTCAAAAGCTACATCAGTCTGCTCAATATGCTGTTTCTTGCTAACAATGTTTTGCATATTGTCATATTGCATTGCTAGTGTGTAGTCTGCTTGCTTTTTGTCTGCTCCTTTGTACGAGCCTGTTGTTATTTGCATCTCATTTATAATTATCAACTCTCAATTGTTCATTGACAAGGCCAAAGGTAGTGATAGTGAAAAATTTATCCAAATAATTCCGCTGGCTTTTTCATCCCCTCCCCAAAGGGCTTAAAAGCAGGTGCGGGGAGGGTTGGAGCGCACGGAACGCCACAGTCTACGCACCGCAAGGGATAAAGGCAGGTTTGGGGTATTGTTAATAAGTTTTTTGGTAGACTGTCGGATGACAGATAACAGCCAAAGCAAGAACCTCCAAAGCAAACAGCCCTACCCATAAAGGATAGAGCTGCCACTTTTACTAATCTGCCAGTGTGTCGGCGTTATTATTCTGAGTTTGATGTGGTTGAGATGCTACCTTACCAATCTGAAACCACTACTTTGCCACTTATAGGGAGCATATCAACTTCCAATTCAAATTTACATGTGCCTAGCATAGATTCGTATTGGGTAGAGTCTAACTCGCAAATTCTTTTTTTATACTTTTCTTGAGAGTGAATATTTAGCCAACCTATATAGAAAAAGATTACTCTATTTAATACTGATTTTAAATTTGCAATTGACATTTCGTCTTCCATGACTAGTTTGCAAACCTTTTTATATCCTACATCCGCATCTCGTAAATCACAAAAGGAAGAATATAATATATCCTCTTCCGACTTTTCTGGGCTCGTTATATCAAAGATTCTGCCGGCAGAATCACATATTATAACATAATATAAAACATCTCTCATTGTCGGAAATGTTTTTGTCTTGAGCATACAAATATTGCTATATCTCATAGGGATAATACATTCACTTGAACTAGCATTTTCCCCAATAGTGCAATTTTCTGCTTCTTCTGTTAATATTAATCTAATATTAACAGCAACAGCTGCATTCTTGCTACAATTAACACTATACAGTGTTTTAATTTTACGACTTAAACCTTCAAGTGTTTGAAATGAATCTAGATTTATACTAGGCATATCTTCTATTGATTTAGCAGATAACATACATATTTCCTTTTGACAATATAATCTATTATCAGATTCTCCTATTTTTTTATCTGTAATACTGCAACTCATAAGGGAAAGAATACAGATAAATAAGGTTGCAAGTCTTATATCCAAATTTTTATAATATGTGCGCATTAAAAGTTTCTAATATATTCCCAATCTAAATCTTTTTGAAATCCTTTAAGTCCAGCAGATTGCATGAAGAAATACATCTGTTGTATACGATTAAGTGCTGTAGGTCTCTGTCTATTTTTACGGTTTCCAATTGTAAAATCTATATTGGCATTAGCATAATTTCCCACTGCTACACGGAATGCAGGCGTTGTCTTTGTCCATGAATAATGCAACATTTGTTTCTGAATAGCAATTAACTCCCCCCATGCACCGTGATTTTTTGTCTGGAGTACATGAGTCCTTTCATGTACAATATCACTTATAAGATTGTATTTATTGTTATAATATTCTGGAGTATATCCTTTATTCAGAACCATATTTATAGTTGCATTGTTGCTTTGTAATGTGAACATTCTAGCCTCAATATCACTATTCGCATAATTATAAGAATCTGATAAATTATATCCGCCTTGAACTTTAATGCTTCCTCTTTTATCATCTAAATTGACAACAGACATTGAAAAGTTTTGCAGGTCTTCTAGTCCCCCGATATTAAAATGTGCATAATGATTTCCTATTTGTGAATATGCTTTCTCATTGTTTGTAAAGTCAAATTTAGAAATAGGAACTCCGTTGACAGTAACATCATCTTTCCCATCATTAGTAAATCGGGCATTGCTCTTCTTGTCTATCTCCCATTCATCATCCAACATTCCTGTTGGATCGGTAAGCATAATCGGATTGTTTTGGCAGTATTGATATGGTGACAGTCCTGTGCGCTCTTCCGCCAACGGATCCACCCCATACCACACACTCACTCTCGGATTATAATACCTAGCCCCATAATAATACAGCTCAGTCTCACTGTCATACTCCTTGCCGTTAAACAAATACGGCGTGTTCCAAGTATTATTACGTTCCTCAAGAAAAACCTCGCCGAATGGCACATACTCGATGTGTTGCACTACTTCGCCGTCAAGGTTTGTGATGTAGGAGGCAGAACCCAGATGGTCGGGATGATAGTAGTATTGTAGTTTCTCGTAGGTGTCGCCACCAACAGGGATGCTTTTTAGCTGTGGGTTAGTATCGCTACAGCAGAAGCCTGCGCCTGCTACGTAGTCGTCGTTGTCTTTGGCGTAGTAGTCTACCTCGAAATGGGTGTAGTTGACATTGAGGACCTCCTGCAAGGCTTTGTACTTGCTGGCATAGTCAGGCATCTCAGTGCCTGAGACCTCTGAACCAGCGTACTCTTCCCTTCTCGGGTCAACACCGAATGAGCCGAGGTCGCCGAGCTTGCTTACTAGGCGCTGACGTCCAATGTAAATATGCTTAGTATATTGTCCGCCTTGTTGAAGCACCAAGTAGGGGTTCACATACA
>JBKECH010000174.1:0-31262 GCA_047974415.1 Bacteroidales bacterium
GGCTCTATGTCGTTTGTAGTGGGTAGTTATTTTAGCTTTGCCGTAGGCAATTAATCTTACTAGCATGAAAATTTCCACGCATAGCTTCCCCATCGGGGATTAATCTGTTTAATTGTTGAAGGTTTAGGGTTTAATTGTTGAAGGTTGAATTGTTGGAAGTTTAGGATCTGCGCAGGGCGAACATTGTTAAAATTATTAATATTTTGAGGTCTGTGCAAGGTAAATAGGGTTAAAGTTTTTGATTTGGAATGAAGGAGGAAGTTTGGAATTGTTAAAAAAGCATTGGTTCAAAATGTGGGCTCACCCACTCTATTCGACATAGAGCCTTTTTCTATTTTCCATTAAAGTCTACCCACTACATTCGACATAGAGCCATTTGATACAATAAAGCGAACGCTCTTGTGATGTCTGTTTGTAAGTTCAATTATAAAGTGTCCTATTTCCCGATTTTTAATGGTATATTTGCTTGAAAATATAAACAAGTATAAAGACCATGATAACTAAAGAACAAAAAGAGCTGTTTTTAGAACAAGCTCACAGAGTAGGAAGGGAAAGGTTGCAACTTTGCAGCAGTGGCAATATTTCGTGGCGAGTAGAGGAGAATGTCGCCTTAGTCTCGGGCACAGGGTCGTGGCTACCACTTTTGGAACTTAAGAACATAGCCGTGTGCGACATTGCTAGCGGACAACGTCTTGACGGAGTGAAACCGTCGATGGAGAGCTCCTTTCATTTGGGAATATTGAGACAAAGGAAAGATATGAACGTGGTATTGCATTTTCAGTCAAAGTATGCGACTGTTATTTCATGTATGAAGAATAAGCCTGTGGATTTTAATGTTACAGCAGAAGTTCCTTGCTATTGTGGCATAGAAATACCAGTGGTACCATATTATAGACCAGGTTCACCTGAACTGGCAAAAGCAATGACAGAAGCCATGAAAGACCACGATACGGTGTTGATGCACAAGCATGGTCAGGCTGTTTGTGGAAAAGATTTTGACGATGCTTTCCAAAAGGCTGTGTTTTTTGAGATGGCATGTCAGATAATAGTTCTAGCCGGAGAAGGAAATTATCACACTCTCACAAAAGACGAGATAAAAGATTTGGAGGTTTATGTTCTTGGGAAGACTGAAAAGTGATATGTTTGCGTAGTGTCTATAACGCATGTTGGACGCTATCTAGGTAGATTCTATGTCGCTTTAAGTTTGAAAGAATACACAGAGCTCAATCAACTACTGATTGAGTTCTGTTGGTATAGGGGCTTTTGTTTCTTTGCGCCACTTGTTGAGCATCTTGAGCAACTCTTCCGTTTTTTCTGGTGCTGTCGTTGCCATGTTATTTTTTTCGCTAGGGTCGTCTTTTAAGTTGTACAGTTCCACATCGTTATTTTCAAAATACTGTATTAGTTTCCAATTGCCCGAACGTATAGAGGAACCAGGGCGAGTGCGAAATATAGGATCTTGTGTCTCCTTATTACCTCCTTCAAGATAAATGGGAAAATGCCAATATAGATTTCGATTTGGAGTAATACCATTTGCTATTGGTAATAGAGATAGACCGTCAAGATGCTTATATTCAGGTTTTTTGGTCCCTGTAGCCTCTAAAATAGTAGGGTAGAAATCAATGTTACTTACAGGAACTTCAGATTTGCCCTTTTTTATTTTATCCTTCCAAAATGCGAACATAGGCACGCGCGTTCCTCCTTCGTAGTACGAGCCTTTGCCCGCGCGAAGTGGATACTGTTTGGTGATTTTAAATACACCGCCATTGTCGGAAGTGAAAAGTATTAGAGTGTTCTCCATTTTTCCAGTTTCTTCCAGCTTGCTTATCATCCGACCAATCTGTCTGTCAACATTCTCTACCATTGTTGCATATTTAGCATTGTCCTGCCCATTCCAGGCTTTCTTATTTGCGTACTTTGGGAGTAAATCTTTTACTGGTTGAATGGGAGTGTGTACGGCGTACGGAGCATAATATAGAAAGAAAGGTTGCTTGATATCTGAAAGAAAGTCTAAAGTTCTATCCATTATTAGTTCAGTTAGAGAATAGTCTCTAGTAGGAGCTTTTAGTTCAGGAATATTTTTGTACGGAGGATAGTAACTTCCAGGATTCCCCGAGTGATTCCCACCGATGTTTATATCAAATCCTTTATCGAGAGGGTTGTCGTTCAGGTGCCATTTGCCAGCATGACAAGTGATGTATCCAGCATCGCGCAGAGCCTGAGGTAGCAAGTAATTGTCTTCAGGTATTGTAATTGTATTGGGTATTGGCACGAGCTTTCTGTCGGCGCTTCTGCCTCGTTCAGACGATTCAACAGTATAGATGCCGTGTCTAGGAGTCCATTGTCCACTCATCATACAGGCCCTACTAGGAGCACAATTGGCTGCTGATGCATAAGCGTCAGAAAATACTAGCCCCTGTGAGGCTAGTTTGTCAATGTTTGGCGTTTCGTAGTATTCAGAACCCATAAAACCGACATCGCGCCAGCCCATGTCATCGATGTTGACGATAATAACATTAGGGCGTTCTGCTTCCTTAGGTTCTCTGCATGAAGAGACCAATGAAGAGCATGATATTACGAAGACTAAACAAAGAATATTCTTAAACATTTGTATTGGAGTATTTTGGTAAATTGTTAATTTCGTCTCTGATACTATTTTCAGGCTAAGGCTTTGCTCCCTGATGACTTTTTGCTTAATCTGCTCCCATATATTACCATGCTTCAGCATACCAAGCTCTGAAATTTATTTTATCAAGTTTTGTATTACTTTCACAGCAGTTTCAACATCTCAGGTCCTTGCAATTTAGATGTAAAGTAAGCTATGTATGAAGTTAATTGCGATTCTTGAATCTAGCAGAACAGGAAAGATGAACCCCCACAGAGAGCCGATTAAGTGAGCATCGTGAGCAACTAGCGACTTGTCGCGTTTCGACATATACCATGAAAATCCTACATATAGTACACCAAAAATGATGGCTGGGATTGGGATGGCAAAAAATAAATAAAGTTTGCTCCACGGATATAAAATAATGTAGCTCGAAACAACAGCCGCAACAGCACCAGATGCACCAACAGCACTATAATAAATATTGTTTTTATGTTTGAATAAGGCAGGGGTAGATGAGACAATAGCACCAGTAATATATAGAATGATAAAATATATGATACCACTTTGCCCCCAGATATTTGCAAATGATGTCTCGACAGCCTTCCCAAAGCTGTATAGTACAAACATATTGACAAGCAGGTGGGAACCGTTTGCATGTAAAAGAACATGACTTAAGACCCTGTAGTATTGTTTCTTATGGATTATATCGTATGGTAAGAATTTACACCTATAAAACAACTGGACATTATTAAATGCCATAAAGGACATTATACAGGTAATGGCTATGATTACTAATGTAACAGACATTGATTATTTTTTTATAGGGGAGTTTTCTTCCTTTGCCATATGATTAAAAGACAGACTGTCCATGAGCTTGGGATACACTTTGGATAGGAAAACGCTTAATTTGCCTTCCTTGAAAGTCAGTATTAACTCGCGCTTTCTGTACTTTACGGCGTTTGCAATGCGTTTAGCACACTCTTCGGCACTCATCATTTTATCTTCATCTCTGGGGCTTTCGCCTTGTTTAGTGCCTTTGGCGGTTAGTGCATTTTTCCTGACATTCGATGCCGTAAAACCCGGGGCAACGTTCAGCACGTGCAGACCGTTGTGAAGATTTTCTACTCTTAGTGTGTCAAGGAATCCTCTCAAAGCGAATTTTGAGGCCGAGTATCCTGCTCTTCCAGGCAAGCCGATAAAACCCGCAATCGAGTTTATACCAACTACTGAACCAGAGGATTCGATGAGGTAGGGCAGGGCATAATGAGTACAATACACGGCCCCCCAAAAGTTTACGTCCATAAGTTGTTTCATCACGTCGATATCCGTGTCTGCAAAAAGAGCCCTCATCGATATTCCTGCATTGTTTATAAGGATGTCTATGCCGTGAAACTTGCCTAGTGTTTTGTTTATTAGGTCTTTGCAATCTAGTTCATTGCTTATGTCTGTCTCTACACATAACACTTCGTTATTTGGCATCGCATTGGCTATCTCTTTGAGTTTTTGAATGCTTCTCGCAGCTAATACCAAATGAGCCCCCCTAGCAGCAAATTCAAATGCCAGAGCCTTACCAATACCAGATGATGCTCCGGTTATAACAGCAACTTTTTCTTTCATTAATAAAGCCATTTACGACTACAAAACTAGTAAAAATTAAAAACCTTAGTTCTAGTTAATGCCCTCATATTGGCGCATTTCCTTAAAAAATAACTATTTTTGCACCTTAAGTTAATGTCGTGTGAAACGGACCATTAGAACCAATTCTAACACAGAAGGTAATATATTGGAGAGGTGCATGTGGCAATAAAAAGAACAAAATTATAAAGACGTGAAAGTTGCAGTTGTTTTATTAAATTGGAATGGGCTTGACTTGTTTGACAAGTTTTTGCCCTCGGTTTTGAGAAATTCTTCCAGTGAAAATGTTGGTATATATGTTGCAGATAATGGTTCAGATGACGACTCGATTTCTTATTTAAAGACCAACTACCCCTCGATAAATATTATTGAGAATGGTAGGAATTACGGCTTCGCGGGAGGCTACAATGTAGCTCTAAAGCAAATTGATGCGGAGTATTATGTTCTTCTGAACACGGACGTGGAGGTAACAGAAGGGTGGATAAAGCCCATAATAGATTTTATGGATAAGGATGATAGGGTTGCAGTTTGTCAACCTAAGATTCTGTCTTATAATGGAAAAAACTATTTTGAGCATGCAGGAGCAGCAGGAGGATATGTAGATAAAGTGGGTTACCCTTTTTGTAGAGGGCGAGTTTTTGACTTTGTCGAAGAGGATTTGGGGCAACATAATGAACCAACTGATATTTTCTGGGCGTCTGGAGCAGCGATGTTCATACGAGCATCTGTGTATCGAGCAGCAGGCGAGTTGGACGAAGATTTCTTTGCTCATATGGAGGAAATAGACTTGTGTTGGAGAATAAAAAGACTGGGCTACGAAGTATATGCTGTTCCTCAGAGTGTTGTGTACCATTTTGGGGGGGGCACATTGCCATATGCTAGTTCTCGAAAGCTATACTTAAACTTTCGGAATTCCCTTTTTATGTTATACAAAAATGCTCCGAAAGAACAATTATTAGTGAGCATGATGAGCAAAGCACTGATAGACTTCTTATCTCTTCCAATGTTCTTACTGAAGGCCGATATTGGAAGTGTAAAAGCACTATTCAAAGCATATTGGCATTTCGTTAGGGCTATAAAAAAACTCAGAATTAAGCGCAAAATAGTATTGATGCACTCAAAGATTGAACATGTCTCGGGAGTTTACAACGGCTTTATTGCAATTGAATATTTTTTGAGTAGAAAAAAGATTTACGTCCAATACAAAAGTGGAATAAGGAGGAAATGACGAGAATGCCTGATGTAGGCTGAAAAAGAATCGCGGAGCTATCTAGTGTACGTGTATAATGTCAAGAGTCTTAACTATAAAGTTTAACCCAGAATGTGCATTGGAGAACGTAGTAGGTGAGCGAATGCATAGTTTTGAGATAAATACCAAAGGTTTACAACAAAAAAAAGTTGCCAGAATGATATCCAGCAACCTCTTTTTTTTTGAAGGCAAAAAAATCATTCAGAAACTATGTCTAGATTTAAATCTACGATGATGTCTTTATGTAATTTTACCTTGACCGTATGAGCCCCTATTTCCTTAATTGTCTCGGGAATAATGACCTGTTTACGATTTATCTCTATGCCACTTTCCGAAATTTTCTCAGAGATAATAACCTCGTTGATGGAACCAAAAATTTTGCCAGTAGAGCTGGTTTTTGCCCCAATGGTAATATTCTTGTCTTTAAGCTTTTCTGCAATTACGAGAGCCTCATCTTTAAGCTTTGCCTCTTTAAATGCTCTTTGTCTTTTGTTCTCCTCAAGTGCTTTGAGTGTAGATTTATTGGCTATTATAGCCTTCTTCTGAGGGATTAGGCAGTTGCGTGCATATCCGTCTTTTACGGTAATGACATCGTCTTTACTTCCTAACCTTGCAATATCTTGTAATAGTATAATTTCCATGATAATTTCTTATTTTAACCCATCAACAACATATGGCAACAAAGCCAAATGACGAGCACGTTTTACTGCTTGTGCAACTTTTCTTTGGAATTTCAAGGATGTACCAGTAAGTCTGCGAGGAAGAATTTTTCCTTGTTCGTTTAGGAATTTCTTCAAGAATTCGGGGTCCTTGTAATCAATATATTTAATATTGTTTTTTTTGAATCTACAATATTTCTTTTTCTGAACTTCCACTGTCGGTGGAGTTAGGTATCTGATATCGCGTTGATTATTAGCCATGTCTATTTCTTCTCAGTTTTTGCGGGTTCATTTTTCTTGTTGTCCTTTTTTCTGCTGATGCGTTTTTCAGCCCATTCAATAGCGTGTTTGTCAAGCTTAAATGTCAGGAAGCGTATCAAACGTTCGTCCCTTTTGTACTCAACCTCAAGTCTTTGGATGAAATCTGGTTCAGCATTGAATTGAAATAATTGGTAAAAACCAGTTGATTTTTTTTGAATGGGATAAGCTAATTTTTTTAGCCCCCAAAACTCGTCGTTTACAATCTCACCACCATTCTCGGTGATTAAATCTCTAAACTTTTGTACCGCTTCCTTTACCTGTGCTTCAGATAAAACGGGAGTTACGATGAAAACGGTTTCGTAATGATTCATATTAAATTCTCGTTTAAAAAATAATTATTATTCGAGGTACAAAGATAGTGAATTATCTCACACTATATCTCTATTGCAGTGATATTTTTCACTAAACGCCCAATATTTATTACCTTTGTAAGGATGACGAATAATGATTGTAAAATATATCCATCTGCATCACAGGCTATTATGCTTTTGGTGATAGCGTTGTTTATAGAGGTGATTGTAAATTTACCCCTGTCGGTATACGATTATTTTAATAGTACGGACTATTTGTTCAATAAATATAAGAGTTTCTTTTTAGTTATTGCTGTCAATGCTTTCATCCTGATTTATGGTGTAGTACGCTCCAATGATTTGATTAAGAATATATTTCCATCCCGAGGATTTACTCTTGTTGCAATTATTCCTGTTTTTCTAGTCGTTTTGTGTATGCAACATTTTATAATATATGCAAATAGTGCTGTTATTTCTTTTATTCCTGTGCCCATATGGTTCGAAGAGTTGTTTAGCAAAGTGTTGTGGTCTGAATTTGGATTTGTCGGGCAAGTTGCAAGGGTCGCTATTTTCGCTCCTCTAGTCGAAGAGTTTATTTTCCGAGGGGTAATAATGAGGGGATTGTTAAGGAAATACTCTCCTTTTTTTGCCATTGTCTTTTCAGCTATTCTATTTGCTGGATACCACCTGAATCCTTGGCAGTTTTCGGTAGCTATTTATTTAGGGATATTTTTAGCTTGGCTGAGATACAAAACAAGAAATATTTGGCTCCCTGTTTTGGCTCATTCTCTTAACAATTTTATAGTCCTAATCGGGAGCTCGGAATTTAGACCTAGATGGGCACTCACGATAAGCGAATACTTGACATCGATTACTGGAGTACAATACGCTATTGTTTTGTTACTCTCCTTGTTATTATTGATGTGGGTTTTATGGAGATATCCAAAGTCAGACGAGACAAAAGTCTAGAGAATTGTTAATAACACAAGCTCAATACGAGTATTAGAAACTTTTATGATTCGTATTTTGAAATTGTTGAACTCTATCATTGTATTTGGCTCAGGAATACTTTTATATTCAGCCAGCACAAGCCCCGCAATAGTCTCGTAAGAGCTGTCTAGGGGCAGTTCCAGCCCATATTTCTCATTAATGTAATCTAGTTCTAATTTAGCGGATAATAGATATTCGTTCTCTTTTAGTTGCTTTTCTATTGAGTCGTCTTTGTCGTGCTCATCCTCAATTTCTCCCGTAATTTCTTCCAATATATCCTCTGTAGTTACAATACCAGCAGTTCCCCCGAACTCGTCCACAACCACTGCGATACTCTTGTGTTGCTTAATAAATTTTGATAGAAGTTTACTAGCCTGCATAGATTCTGGAGCATCGATTATTTGTATAACAAACTCTTTTATGGAGCTCGGATTTTTGAATAGCATTGATGAGTGTATGTATCCAACAATATTATCAATGGATTCCTCGTATATCAGCAGTTTTGAGTAACCTGTTTTTATAAATATTTGTCTAATCCTGTCTATGTCAGTGTCTATGTCAACCGCTTCTATTTCAGTTCTGTGAACCATAATGTCCCGTAGCCTCACATTTGAAAAGTCTAGAGCATTTCTAAATAATTTAATATCACTTATTATATTGTTTTGATCTTTGTTTGCTCTCTCGCTTGTTTCTTGCAAGAAGTGCTCAAGATCGACCTTGCTAAAAACGGCAACTTCTGTGTTCTTTTTGTTTCCAGACTTTCTGAATATAGTCAGGAACAGCTCGGACAATAAGGTCATCAGTTTTGCAAGAGGGTAGAGGAGAATATAAAATATGAACAGTGGCAAAGCGAAAGTTTTCATGATAAGACTCGGGTTCATGGTGAATAAAGTCTTTGGCAGAAACTCTGCTAAAAAAAGTATTATCAATGTTGATATTATAGTTTGTATCAGGAGAACAGCAACGTCGCTAGTTATAAATCCTCTAATTTGTGGTTCTACTAATCTTGAGAATGCCAAACTGTATATTACCAATGCAAAATTGTTCCCTACGAGCACTGATGCTATGTAATGCGATGGGTTTCTTGTTACTATGTTGATAATTTTAGAATTGAAGCCATCTTGGTTCTTATCAAGTTCAAGTTGCAGCTTGTTTGACGATACATATGCAATCTCCATTCCCGAAAAGAAGGCAGAAAGTATCAGCATTAGTATTATGATGAACAATTCCATAGTTATCTATCAAAAGTAAAGTCAGCTCCAGATTTTAGAATCCGCCACACTTTCATATCTGTGGAGGATACAAAGCCAATACCTCGTGTTGTATTGTCTTCATTTACAAATTCAACAAACTGATCCGAGGATATCTCGTTTTTTTTCTCATCCCAAAGTAGATATTCAGTTTTCAAAGAATCCCCCTCGGAATTTGTGGCGATAACATTTCCCCTTGCCTCCCATTGTTTGTCCTTAGCAAATTCTTTTGCATAATCGGCAACGAGCGACGACGTTTGTTGTCCGTTTATGTCAAATCGAAGTACTTTCAAGCCTTTTGTAAATTCAGTATACTCCTCTTCGTCAGCAAACTGTTGTATTTCAGGACCTGTTATCTTTGTAGTAATCCTGCCAGAGTCAGTTATTACAACAACAAAATTTTCCTGATGCATAATTGGAGGCTTTTTTATAAGGCTGTCTATGACCGCCTTAGACAGCCTCGTAGCGCTATGCTTTTGAGTATTGTGCGTACATGCCAAAAACAGTGTACCTGCCAATATAATAGCAAGTACACTGTTATATACATTTTGTAAGCACCGTTTCTTATTACTATCTGACCCTTGTAGTTTTAACAACATATCCACAAGAATAAGTGTATGAGTCTCCATCTTTAAGGCCTGCAAAGAACAATTCCTCTTTAGTGGGGAAATGTCGTGAATATGTACCTATTTTGCTGTCCATCTGATTTGAAAGGTCAGGGTTAGCTTTTTTCGCCATAAGATAGTAATCGACAGCCACCCAGTACTTAGCTTTCTTTTCGTAGGCCTCGCTACCACAGCTTGTCGATACTACGATATCTCCCATCAAAGATAGAGCCTCGCCGTTGTGAGCATCTATTTTCACTACGTCATTCAGCATACTGAAAGCATTAGAGAACTTTTTTAAATCGTATAGATATCTTGCATACCTATATTTATACATGCATATCTGATTTGGGTCCGTTTCCTGCGAAATAGCCTCGTTAAAAAACTTGTCAGCATTCGTATTGTCTCCATCTTTCCAATAATTTACAGCCATGTTGCAAGCTGCCTCTGCCGAAGGCGATAACTTATACTGTTGTACTGTTGCCTTTTTAAATAATTCAGTATCAGTACAGTCCTTATATTGAAGCCTGCGCAGCATTTTATTTAATTCCTCAGCATCGTTCTTTATGGACTCGTATCTCCCATTGTAAATGCTTAAAAGAGTCTCGGGGTCGGCAACTTTGATAAACAGGTTGTTAATTGTTGCTTGTGCTTGCTTCCAATCCTCGTCGTTTGGCTTAGACTTAAGCTCCTTCTCTACTATGGTTGATGTTTTGTCATATACATCTATTACATCTTGCTGTGTAAGCTTTCCATAATCGAACAACGTGCGAGTTGCGCTCATATATAAAAGAACAGAACCAGCTGTGATTTGATTCTTGGAAATAGCATCCTCCGCCAATTTAGATAATTTCTTGCTGGCTTTAATTATCCCTGCATCGTTAAGGTTAGGGTCCGAGGCAACCTCGTGAAAAAAGATTGTCATTTTGTTTGATGACATATCCGTGTTTTCATCTTCAAAATACTTAGCACGCTTTTCGTATATCGCAAATATAGTGTCGACAATCTTGAACTTCTCCTCGATACTATTTGCATTTTTAATCTTATCCTTCATGTAGTTAATGTAGTACACGTATACATTCTTTGACGATGCTGGATATTTCTTGTAAACATGCAATAAAGGCTTTAAACCATCAACATAATTATTCTTCTTCATGTATTCGGAGTACAAAGAAACGTTGTTGATGTAATCTGTAACCTTCTCGGTAACTAACTCCTTGTGTCTTCTTAGGTCAGCTCCCTCTTTATTAGTAGTTATCTTAGGGGCTACTCCATCCCAATAAAAATCGAAATGCTCGTCGGTCTTCCCTTCTATATCTAACTTCTTAGATTCGTCAATAAACGTAAACTTGATATATTTTGATTTGTCACTAGCCTCAAGGCTATATGCTCCGTCAAAACTTGTCATCGAAGCGCCACCTTTATGTATCTCTATATTGACACCTGCCATGGGCTTTCCTTCTTTGTAAACCACTCCTGTGATTGTTCTTTGCGCATACAACGAGGAACACACCACAAGCATTAGCACAATTAAGCTTAGTAATCTTAATCTATTCGCTTTCATTTTATTCTATTTATATTGATATTGTCTAAACCAGAGCTCATAGAAGTTGAACGACAAAGAGAGTTTCGCATAGCTCTCTCTTACCAGGGAATTAGATTTCTTCCCACTTTGTCCCAATTCCAGAGCAACATTTAAAGTATTTATAACTTTTATGGGGAATCCTGCGCCGATGGTAAGTCCAATTTTATTTACCTGCTCACCATTTATAGCCACGTACCCTTTTTCATAAAAAGCACCTGCTCTGTACGATATCCTATTGTAATATCCGCGAAGAGCATCAGAGTTAGGAGTAAACTCCGCACCAGCACTAAATATCTCCCTGTTCCTAATCCTGCCTTCATCTGTCGACATTAATGACACGTCTGCCCAATTGGTCCTATAATAATCAGCATTTATCATCAACTTCCTTCCCTTTGTGTACGACAATCCTGCTCCATAAGACGCAGGAATTCCTATTTCATTGCCATCTCTAGCAATATAGTCAGTAGTGTCAGTGCCAATCCTCTCTATTAGCGTATATTTGGAACTAGAACTGATTTTGGTCTCGTAAAAAGCACCAATAGTAAGCGCTTGTTCTGCCTTCATTGGTATCGAATACTGAACAGCAGGCTTTATCATTACATTTCTGATGTAAATATTTTCAATACTTCGGAAAGCTTGAGCATCCGAGGACGCACTTATAACCTCGTCGGTCCGAGTCAGTTCGCCAAAGATACAGCTAAAGCTAGCACCAACAGATAGCCTGTCAAAAATGCTCCATCCTGCTCCAGCAAACACCTCCGACAGCGTTCCTGAACCATAATAATTAATATTTGCAGTGCCAAAAGGCGAATTGTCTTTTTGCTGATTGGCCTCGTACCCAACATTCGAGAATGGGCGTATCCCTCCAGAAAATCCGATGTTCTTGCTTATGGGGAATCCCAATACCAAATGAGAAAAATTCCCATCATACAGTGTTGCCCTTTCGCCATTAGAACTTGCAAGGTCAGAGTACGACCCGAACAAGCCTGCTTGCATTATGAAAGCTAAGGAATCGAAAGCGCTGTTTGCGGCAGGGTTTGCAACGTTTACCTCATCACCTCGTCGAGCAGCTATGGACGCCCCTCCCATACCCGAGTATGAGCCTTGTGTATAAGGATTCAATGTACCCACCCCAAACCTAGAATAAGGCGATGAGTTGTTACTATTGTCAGACAATTGTCCGAAAACACTGCCTGATATTACAGACAATGCCATGATTGCTACTACTTTAGTGATACTGTGCATTATAATTAAGAATACTGTTTAAACCAACAAGTGTCAAAATTCGGCTTACAAATATGCCACTATTTATCTTCTTTTCCAAAAAAAGTGCATCGCCACCCGTCATTATCACACCTAAATCCTCAAACGTAGCGCTTGCCCTGTTTATTGTAGAGCGAATTTCTCCAACCATGCCATTTATTACTCCTAGCAGAATAGAACTTTGAGTATCATTACCCACAAACAGAGAATTATCATAATCCATAGCCTCTATCAGTGGAAGCTTGTCTGTGTAGTGATGTAAAGCCTCAAATCTCATCCTCAAACCCAGTGAAATAGCGCCTCCAACATATTCTGAACCAGAGCTTACAAAATCGAAAGTCAAAGCCGTTCCACAATCAACCACAAGACAGTTCTTTTGCGGAAATAAAGTGCTTGCACCAACCGCATTTGCCAGCCGGTCTGCCCCTAAAGTTTTTTTCGATGCGTATAGATTCCCAATAGGGATTGCTGTGCTAGAAGGCGAGAACACCAACGTCGGCCCCTTACTTTCTACTGCCGATATAGCATCCTTGTCCACATTTTTAGTGCTTGATAAAATACAGCGAGAAACATTCGCATACTCTTCGCCCTTTATGTTTTTAAGAAAATCACCGTGAAGACATTCACGCAAGCTTATAAGCTCCGAACCATCAAAAACAGCCAGCTTGGTCATGCTATTGCCTATGTCAATCACCAAATTTCTATTCATAAATCAAAATCAGATATGCGTTGCAAAGATATATATTATATTTGTAGCTAAATTCATTATGATGATTATATATTCAAGAGCAAAGATAAATCTAGGGCTACAAGTCGTAAGAAAACGAAACGACGGTTTTCACGATTTAAAAACAGTATTCTACCCCGTAAACCTCCGAGACCAAATAGAAATAGAACCCTCCGAAAGCTTCCAATACAAAGACATCGGACTGACAGTAGACTGCCCGATAGAAAAAAACCTTGTCTATCGAACATACAAACTCCTGTCCGACAAATACACCCTGCCCTCTAGCATTTCCGTTAGCATGGACAAACGCATACCCTTCGGCGCCGGACTTGGAGGAGGCTCGTCCAACGCTGCAAGGACACTATTAGCCCTCAATGAACTATTCAGCCTGAATATATCCGACGCTGACTTGCACCAGCACGCACTAGAACTCGGCAGCGACTGCCCTTTTTTCATACAATCAAGCCCATGCATTGCAAGTGGAAGAGGCGAAATACTGACCCCCATCAACTTAGACCTTTCGGACTATCATATCGTCATAGTCAAGCCAAACGAAACCGTCTCGACAGCCGAAGCGTACAGAGGAATTCGAGCGCAAGAACCAGAAGTCAACCTGCACGAAATAATACAAACCCCCATCTGCCAGTGGCACAATACACTGAAAAACGACTTCGAAAAACACATCTTCAACCTAAAACCACACATCGAGCAAGTAAAAAACAAACTTTACGAGCTAGGAGCACTCTATGCGTCCATGTCTGGAAGCGGAGCAGCCGTATATGGCATTTTTAAAAGCCACCCAAGCCAGATTAAGACCTTCTTCCCATCATCCTACTTCATCTGGAACGAATGACAAGCATCATACATATATATATAAGTACAAGAAACGTGTGCACCCCTTATTTCGGCATAACGACGTACCCATTTGAAAAAAAATAATTAATTTTGTCTCCGTTAGTGTTTGTTTGGGTTTGAAAAATTAAATAAAATGAGAAGTTTCTTTCTAGTCATGTTTTTTGTCTTATCCTCGTTCGTATCGCAAGGTCAGCAGAACAAAACCTTCGTTATCGAAGGATCTGTCAAGGTCGAAAAAGGAGATGCTACAGGTGCATCCGTTCGAACAATCCAAAACGGACAAGTTCGGAGCCAAACCAAACTCCTAAAAAAAGGAACATTCAAACTATCATTGGATCTGAACCAAGAATACATCCTAGAATTTGACAAAACAGGCTATTATGGCAAAAAAATACTTGTAAGCACCGAAGTCCCAAGCTATACTATCGAAAGAGAACAAAAAATAAAATCAATGCTCATCGAAGTCTACCTATACAAAGAGCAAGCAACAGTTTCGAGCTTCGATTTGCTAGATCAGGCCGTAGGTACCATATTCTTTAACCAATCAACACAACAATTCGACAACAAGATATACCTGACACCAAACCACATCAAAAGCAAGCTCAAAACAATGGTGGCAGAGATACAAAAAGAAATACAGCAGAAAGATGACAAAGAAGACAACGAAGATGCAACCAAACGCAAAGACTACGACAGATTGATAGCCGAAGCAGACAAACAATTTGCCAAAGACGAACTGGAAGACGCAAAAACAACCTATACCAAAGCGCTCGACCTCTACCCCAACGAAGTATATCCAGGAATGCAGATAGACCGCATAAACAAAAAGCTCCAAGCAAAATTAGACGAAGAACACAGACTAAAAGACATCGAAAATAGATATAAAACCCAAATAGAAATAGCCGACAAGCTCTTTAAACAAGAAGAATACACCGACGCAAAAAACTCTTACAACGAAGCCCTCTCCATAAAACCCGGAGACGAATACGCAGTGGCACAAATAAAAGAATGTACACGCCTAGGAGAGCTCAAGAGCATGGAAAAACGCTATGAAGGAGTGATTGCAAAAGCAGACGGCTATTTCGACTCCGAGCAATACAAAGACGCAAAAGAATCGTACAAAGACGCACTGTCGATAAAGCCTGGAGCACAATATCCCATAGACCAAATATCCAAAGTAGACGAGAAACTAGCAGACTTGGCAAAACAAAATCAAATTGACAAACTCTACACAAAAGCAATGGGCGAAGGAAATGAACAGATGGCCGCAGAAAACTACATCGGAGCCATTGCTAGCTTTAGAAAAGCCCTGACATTTAAGGAAGGAGACCAAACTGCAACAACAAGACTGAGCGAAGCCCAGAAACTACTACAACAAAAAGAAATAGACGACAAGTACAGAAAAATCTTGAACGAAGCTGATAATTATTACAAAGACCAGCAACTACCCCAGGCTCTTGCAAAATACGAAGAAGCAAGCGCACTCAAAACCGACGAAGAATATCCCAAAAAAAGAATCGCCGAAATAAAAAAGATACTAGACAAACAAAAAGAATTCGACGCTTTGCTAGCCCAGGCCGACAAACTTTTCAAAGAAGAAGACTACCTACAGGCAAAGGACAAATACACCTCTGTACTAAAACTAGAACCCACACACATAACGTCGAAAAACAGAATAAAAGAAATAGACAAGATATTGGCAAATCAAAAAGAAGATGAAAAGTACGACAAAATAATAAAACTGGCAGACCAATATTTTGAAACCGCCGAGTTCGAAGACGCAATATCTAAATACGAAGAAGCACTGGCTATAAAACCATTCGAGGACTACCCAAAACGCCAAATTAACAAGGCTAAAGCAGAACTTGCCAAAATAAAGAAAGAATACGACGACCTCGAACGTCAGTACAACACATTTATCGAAAGTGGAGACAAGGCCTTTGAAGACAAAAGCTATAAAGGTGCCTTGCAGAACTACGAACAAGCAATTGGACTGAAAGCCGACGAAGAATACCCCAAGAAAAGAGTAGCCGAGATAAAAAAAATACTAGAATCAGCAGCAAAACTAGAAGAACTGATAGAAAAAGCCGACGAACTATTCGCCCTTAAGAAATATGACGACGCAAAAAAAGCATATCAAGCCGTGCTGAGCATCTTGCCCGAACATCAGCACTCGAAAGACCGAATCAGCCTTATAGACAAACTGAAAAACGACAAAGACATGGAGAGCCAATATGCCGACATCGTAAAAAAAGCAGACAAGCTCTTCGAAGATAAAAAGTATAAAAACTCCATAGAATTGTACCAAAGCGCACTGGCAATTAAGCCCGAAATATTATATCCACAGCAGCAAATAGAGCTGGCAAAAGCACAGTTGGCAAAAATGCAGTCTGGCGAACAGCGACAAGAACAATTCAACCAACTAGTGGCCAAAGGAGACGCAGCCCTAGTAAAAAAAGACTACGATGCCGCTCTAGCAAACTACCGCGAGGCAAAAATACTTATCGACAACGACTTCATAAACGAAAAGATAACCGATGTGCTGAAAATCATAGAGCAAAACAGCAGACCCACGCAAAACACCAACGATATACTGAGCGTGAGTAGCGACGATATCGCCGAGCGAATTTTGATGCAAGAAAAATACAACAAGTTCATCAATATGGGCAATAAATACTTCAAAAGTAAAGAATATGAAAACGCCCTGACAAATTATAACGCTGCCCTGAAGCTGAAGCCAGGCGAAAAATACCCCGTCGCAAAGATAGACGAGATAAACAAAGCGCTCGCCTTCCTTGAACAGCAAAAAGCCCTTGCCGAAGCAGCTAAAAACGAAAAACCAATTACCTACGACTACTCCCGCGAGATTACTCCCGAAGACGACGGCTACAACAAGCTGATGGAGTACGGAAACAACCTGTACGACTCGGACATGTACCGCTCAGCATTGAAATATTACCTGCAAGCAAGCAAAATTAGACCAGACAGGGAGGATTGCTACTCGCAAATAGCCCACGTAAAAGAACTATTGGCAGAATTGGAATCGAAACTCGCCGAACTAGTCGAAGAAGGCAAACAATATGCCAATGACAAGGACTGGGACAGGGCTATTGCCACTTTCAACACGGCGAAAGACGTGGACACAGACGCCGAGAACGACTCAAAATACGATGAATATATCGCCGACACCGAACGTGGCAGATTAAAAGAAGAGAGCGAAGGGCGTGCGGAAGTGAAGGAGACATTCTCCGAAATATTGAACAAAAGTAGAGAAGAAACATCGAAAGGAAACTTTACAATGGCAGAATTTTACTTGAGGAAGGCCTCATCAATAGAACCAAACAATCAGCAACTTACAACTGTAGCCGAAGAAATAGAACGAGAACGTGCAAATAAAAATTCTGACAATATTGATGCAGAATACAAAAAAAACATTACCTTAGCGGACGAAGCATTCGTAAATAATCAGCTCGGAACAGCAAAGTACCACTACAACAAAGCCCTTGAAGTACGAAAGGATGACAAGTACGCACGTTCGAGGCTGCGAGAAGTGGAACTGCAAATAGAACAGAACGCTGCGAGCTATTGAAAAAGATGAGATAAAGAGTTTCACACCGGTGTTTAATTGCGAAACTCAACGGAATATATAAAACGAGCAAGCTTATTTGATTGCAAAGACAGGCCTCGGCGACATTAACTTGTCGAGAGATTTTTCTCCAGTGGAAGTCTGAGTTTTCGAAGCACTCAAATCCTGTCATAATGGAGTTTTATATCAATTTCGCCGGTGTGTTTTTATTCCTTCCCCGGCTCGGGATGTACGGTTAGCGATATCCCAAATTCCTCCTTAACATAAGCCTCAAGCTTTGTACATATTACATGCACCTCCTTCAATGTCATGCTCGGACTCAACGAAATATGACAACTCATCTCCCGATGATATCCGTAGCTGTGCAAAAGAATATGATGAATGGAATAGTCAGTGTCGTAGTGCTTTCGGATGGAAGTAATAATCTCCTCTTCAAGTTCCTGAGAAATAGATTTGCCAACCAAGGACGTAAACTCTGTTTTGAAAATATCTATGGAAACTTTTATTATCATCACCGAAACCACAAGGCTCAATGCAGAATCTATCCACCAAAACATGTTGTTGAACAACAAGCCCACCAATATTATTAGCGAGGACAAAGCATCGCTGCGGTGATGCCACGCATCAGCAATCAGAATACTAGAATCGACCTTTTTCCCCTGCCTGTAAGTGATGCGTGCCAGTATTTCCTTTATAAAAACTGACAAAATTGTTACAATCCACGCACCAACACCAAATGTTGTCTCTTTTTTGCTGACAAAAGATTCGTAGGCTTGTGAAATAAAACTGATGCCGATGTAAACTAGCAAAACCCCAACAAACAATGCTCCAATATGCTCTACACGACCATAACCAAAGGGGTGTTTGTCGTTGTGTGGGCGCTTTGCTAGCCAAATGGAGGCTATAAGAATAATAGACGATGCCGAGTCGCTAAGGGTATGCCATGCATCTGCCATTATTGCCAGAGATTGGTCCTTGTGACCAACATAATATTTTATGGCAAACAAAAGCGTGTTGGCTATTAAGGATAATAATCCTAACTTCATGCTTATCTTGTATCTATGGTCTTTCTTTGTCATGGTTGATGTGCTTTTGTGCAAAAATAATGTTTTATGTAATTATATTATATATAAACTTCGAAGGCGAGGCGCTTCTTTTCTTTTTTTTAATTCCAAATGATGCTTGCAGATTGTAAAATACAACTATATGCCGTTTGTAATTGCTAAAAAGAACCACTCTTGTAAATTTCTCGGAAGGAAGAGAAAAGAAACTGTCTTAGATTTGCATTTCAAGCCCTAAATGCTGTCCTTGTTGTAGCTCCGAGGCACATGCCTCGTGGGAAATTGAAGTCTAGCAATGTCCTTAGCCCCGAAGGGCTGATATTATTGGTTTGTGCTTTGGCGTTTAGGGTTTTGAGTTTAAGATTTAGTGTTTAGTGTTTTCGGTTTCCAATTTTGAGTTTAAGCTTTAGCGTTTAGGGCTTACGATTTATAGTTTTGGTTTAAGGTTTAGTGTTTAGGGTTTTCGGTTTATAGTTTTGGTTTAAGGTTTAGTGTTTAGGGTTTTCGGTTTATAGTTTTGGTTTAAGATTTACGCTTTGTGCTTTAAAGTTTCGGGTTTATGATGCTCCATTCCTTTATCAATCGTTTCAAATGTATGTATATATATATTTGGAGGATTAGATGTTTCAAAAAAACAAAAATGCGCGTAAATAGTAAGTGGCAAAGAAACAATACAGCCAAAACACTGTCTTATTTAAATTGCCACAAACACATTTTTATACTTACCTTCTCTAAGGTGTGAGTTGAGTCGAAAATATCATTTTGAAGCCGTAAGAATCAAACTCTGCTCTCAATATTTATATATAAAGTCCTGCGCTTACCAATTAGTTAGCTCCCCGAAGGCTTATAGATTCTCGATAACTGCAATTGGTCCGCTTTCGTCCTCCGATGAGTCGTCGTCATCCTTCTTCGATTTACGTCTTCGTACCCTGTCGTTGTTATCTTCGATTATTTCAGACACTCCAACCGCCAGTTCTTCGTAAATCTCTGGTTTCATCTTCGCCATTAGTTGCAAATAGTTTATCAGGTCGTCGTTGATGATTTTCACCAGCTTTAGCTTAATGCTCGACGCACTACTCTTAGCTTTATTTACAGCCATATCATCAATATAGCTTTGGTGCGACTCTTCAAAATTTGTTTGCGCACTCTTCAGGTCTTCTATCAAGCCAGAAATATACATTAACTTACTGATATGCTCCTTGTACTTGTCATTTCCAAGCTCTTCGAGCATAGAATTGATGTAGGACGACTCGTTCGCGTAGTTTGCCGATATGGTAGCACTTAGTCCGTAGCGGTCAAGGAGCGATTGTAGCTCCAAAGCCATTGGTTGCAACTCATTCTCTATAATTGCATAGCTCTTCACCAAGCTGAACAAGGACCTAAGCGCCTTGTCGCGCGCAATGTCCTTTACCTCAAGGTCCGATTCTACTCTGTTGCGCTTAATAGCCTTGTTCAGAGTCTTCTGATTTTCGTCTATGTTCTTGATTATAGAATCCAGAGTCTGATCTGACGACCAGTTCTTCTCGTTCAACTTCATCACTAGCACTTTTGCTGTGTTGTCGGTCTCTCCATTTGTGGAATTGGAGTTGATTTTCAAAATGTCAATCATATCTATATGTTTTTGATTAATAATTAATTTTATTTGTATACTATATATATTGTATGGCTTCATTCTTTTTGTCGAATTACTTTCCACTTTTTCTTTTCGTCCTTTATATCTATATTATTTATTCCAATTATTGTATTCTTTATTTATTCTTTTGTTAGAGTGCATCTGGTATACATGTTTTTTCCATGTTTTATATTTTAATGTTCTTAGAATATCTATTTCTTAGTCTTAATTTTTGTCAGACGCTTCTAGAATATAAATTTTTTGTTCTTCATTTTATTTTAAAGAGCTAAGAATAGATGTTCTTGATGCTTTCTTTTACTTTAATACTCCCAGAATATGTACTTTTTAGCTTTTCGAATGCTCGAACGCATCAAGAATATATACTCTTTAACTTTTAGAGCATTTGAACGACGAACAATTTAACATCTGGAGCTTTTCGAATGCTCGAACGTATCAAGAATACATACTCTTTAACTTTTCGAGCATTTGAACGACGGACAATTTAACATCTGGAGCTTTTCGAATGCTCGAACGTATCAAGAATACATACTCTTTAACTTTTCGAGCATTTGAACGGCGAACAATTTAACATCTGGAGCTTTTCGAACGCTCGAACGCATCAAGAATATATACTTTTTAGCTTTTCGAGCATTCGGAAGATGAAAAAATTGATATTCTATACTTTCAAGAAAAAAAAGAACATCGGTCTATCATCTTTTATATAGACACGAAGCAAAGATAGCATTATTTTTTTAATAAAAGAATAGACATGCTAGGAAAAATAATTAAAATGTTGTATGAGTAGTTTGTTTTTGTAATATTTATAAGCGTCAGATTGCCCCGCAAGCTACTAGTAGCTTGCTTTGTGCTGTTTTTTGTGAATTGGGTAAAAAGATGAAATATTTTTTGCTAATACCTAGGTTTTTTGTTTAAATATTTGTATGGTTCGATTGAAATATGTATTTTTGAAGAAAAATAAGAAGATTATGTTAGGTAAAAAGATAATTGGAGCTAAACTTGTAGAAAGAAAGCTGTTGGCAGAGGATATTTTTGAGCTTATATATATATTAGATACCAAATGCAAGTTGGAGCTGTGTGCCGGACAGTTTGCCAACGTAAGAGTAGAGGTTCAGGGTGTGTTTTTGCGCCGACCCTTTTCGGTATTTAGTTACTGCGATGATACAAAACGTTTGGGGCTGATAGTTAAAAGTATCGGACGTGGAACGAAGCATCTTGTAAGTCAGCCAATCGCTAGCGAAACGGATATGCTACTACCTTTGGGTCGAGGATTTAGTGTCCCGATAGCCGATGAAAAAGTATTGCTAGTGGGCGGAGGAAGTGGACTAGCTCCAATACTTTTTTTGGCAAAAAGCATAGCAAACAAGCAGAATGTTAACGTTGTGATAGGTGCGCAAAACAAGGAGCAACTCTGTGTGGTGGAAGAATATCATCAGTTTGCAAACTTTTCGTACTCCACCAACGACGGTTCATATGGCGAGAAAGGACTGCTTACAGAAAATTCTTTTTTGAAGGACCTCGGCGCCTACGATAGGATATATTGTTGCGGACCACTCCCGATGATGAAGGCTATAGCTAAACTTGCCCACGCACAGGCTGTGGACTGCGAGGTGTCGCTCGAAAATACAATGGCATGTGGCGTGGGCGTGTGTTTGTGCTGTGTAGAGCCCACAAATACAGGCAACAGATGTGTATGCACCGAAGGAGCAGTATTTAATATAAAAGAATTGACATGGTAGATTTATCAGTAAAAATAGGAGGTCTGGAATTTAAAAATCCAGTAACTCTAGCGTCAGGAACATGTGGATATGGCAAGGAGCTGGAGGATTTTATTAATATTGACGAGCTTGGAGGACTGTTTGTTAAAGGACTAACAATGTTGCCACGCGAAGGCAATGCATATCCTCGAATGGCGGAAACTCCTTCGGGAATGCTCAATGCCGTGGGTCTTCAAAACAAAGGATTGGACGACTTTGTAAAGCGTATCTACCCCCGAGTGTCAGAATATGGTACAAATGTAATTGTGAATGTCAATGGTTCTAGCATCGACGACTATATTAAGCTTTCAGAGGCGATAAATGCCCTCGAAGGCATACCTGCAATGGAACTTAACATCTCGTGTCCGAACGTAAAGGCTGGAGGTATGGCTTTTGGTGTCGACCCCAAGATGGCAAGGGCTGTGGTGAAAGAAGTTAGGCGAGTCTACGACAAAACATTGATAGTAAAACTGTCGCCCAACGTTACGGATATTGTCGCAATGGCTCGAATTGCCGAGGAGGAAGGCGCCAACGCTGTGTCGCTGATAAATACTCTTCTGGGCATGGCAATAGATGCGCAGAAACGCAAGCCCATACTGTCGACCATCACAGGTGGATTGTCGGGCGCAGCAGTAAAGCCCATAGCTCTGCGAATGGTGTGGCAAGTGGCGTCCGCAGTTAAAATTCCAGTAGTTGGGGTTGGTGGAATAATGACGGCAACGGACGTGGTGGAGTTTCTGTTGGCAGGTGCTTCGGTAGTGCAAATAGGGACAGGAGTTTTTCTGGACCCTAGCTCTCCAACAAAAATCATTGCCAATCTGAAAAAATATTGTGTTGACAATGGTATCGATGATGTGAAAAAATTAATTGGCGCACTGGACACAAGCAAATAATTAGAAAAATGCAAACTTTAATAGAGCTATTTGAACAAAGGGCTGAAAAATTTTCGACGAACCCCCTGCTGTGGGAAAAGAAGAACGGTAAATATCAAAGTTTGAGCTACGCAGATGCAAAGAATGATGTATATTTATTGTCGGCAGGACTGCAAAGCTATGGTCTTGAACCAAATCAGCATATTGCCTTGCTCGCAGAGGGGCGGAATGATTGGTTGCTGGGCGAGCTTGCAATATTCTACAGTGGATGTGTAAATGTACCCTTGTCAATAAAACTACTACCCTCAGAAATAGAATTCCGAATTGTACACTCGCAGACAAAGGCTGTAATGCTGTCAAAATGGCAGATGAATAAGCTTGTCGGAATACTAGACCAATTGCCAGATTTGGAGCTAATTATCTGTATGGACGATGATTATCAGCCCTCGGAATTGATTCAGAATAAGATTGTCACCTTCTCGCAATTGCGAGAAAAGGGTGCCGAGTTCTTGGAGAAACATAAAATTGATTTTGAAAGGCGCAAACAGATGCTTGGAGGCGACAATATTGCAACAATATCGTATACCTCAGGAACTACTGCCGAGCCCAAAGGTATTATGCTGACTCAGCAGAACTATGTTGGCAACGTAGAACAGGTATGTAGTATGATTGAAATTGCACCGACGGCTCGCACACTGGCAATACTACCATGGGACCATGCCTTTGCGCATACGGCTTGTTTATACTGCTTTATGTTCTTTGGGGCAAGCGTCGGCTCGGTGGATGTTGGCACAAAACCAATGGACACACTGAAAAATATCCCAATCAATATAAAAGAACTACAACCAAACGTCCTGATGAGCGTGCCAGCTCTGGCAAAAAACTTCCGAAAGAATATTGAAAAAGGCATACGTGCCAAAGGAGCAATGGGGCTATTCAGATTTTTTCTGAAGCTCAGCTATATATATCTTGGCGATGGGGGCAACAAAGGGCGCGGATGGCGAGCTGTGCTAGCTCCTATGCATCATCTTGCAGATAAATTGCTTTATCAGAAGATAAAAAAAGAATTTGGAGGTAAACTGGAGTTCTTCATAGGCGGTGGTGCAATTTTAGACGCCGAGTTGCAACAGTTTTTCGCCTCTCTGGGCATTCCCATGTTCCAAGGATATGGTCTGACCGAAGCCACACCTATTATTTCTGCCAATGTGCCAAATGGATTCAGAATAGGCTCGTCGGGAAAGCTAGTTTCTCCAATGGAACTATTTATTGCTGACGAAAACGGTGCGAAGCTACCAGTTGGGCAAAAAGGCGAAATTGTTATACGTGGTGTGAATGTGATGAAGGGATATTGGCGAAATGAGCAGGCAACATCCGAAGCAATACGCAATAAATGGCTATACACTGGCGATATGGGGTACATGGATAGCGATGGTTTTCTTTATTTGCTCGGGCGTTTCAAAAGTCTGATGATTGGTAGCGACGGCGAGAAATACAGCCCCGAAGGCATTGAAGAATCTATGGTTGAGAACGTAGATGTCATTGACCAGATCGTTCTTTATAATAATCAATGCGATTATACCGTGGCGCTCATCGTTCCAAATATTGATGCAGTGAAACGACGTATCGAACGCAAACATATAGAAAATACCGATAGAGAACGCTTTGCCATAGAGCTTATTCAGAAAGGAATAAACCACTACAAGAAAGGAGGGAACGACCAGGGCTTGTTTCCAGAGCGATGGTTGCCATCGACATTCTCAATTGCCAATGAGGCATACTCCGAAGCCAATGGGCTGGTTAATTCTACAATGAAGGTTATCCGCGGAAAAGTCGAAGAGCGATATGCAGACAATATACGCCGAATGTATACAAGCGAAGGTAAGAATATTTTTAATGCTGAGAACATCATGGTAATGGGTCAGTGGCTAGAAAAATAATGATATGCGTATTGATATACTAACGGTTGTACCTGAAATATTTGCAGGGCATTTCAACGAGTCGATACTGAAACGTGCTCAGAACAAGGGAGTAGCAGAAATTGTGGTTCATAATATCAGAGATTACTCCTCGGACAAGAACCGGAAGGTCGATGACTATCCTTTTGGTGGCGAGGCAGGCATGGTGATGACCATTCAACCAATTGAAAGCGCCATTGAACATCTTAGCAAACAACGGAACTACGATGAAATCATCTACACAACTCCCGACGCCAAACGATACGACCAACAAGATGCAAATGCATTGTCGTTGGCACAGAATATTATTATATTGTGCGGACACTATAAGGGGGTGGACCAAAGAGTGCGCGATATGCTGATTACAAAGGAAATCTCAATCGGCGATTTTGTTCTGACGGGTGGCGAGCTTGCTGCCTCGGTTATTGTTGATAGCGTGGTGCGTCTACTTCCTGGTGCCATGTCAGACTCGACGTCTGCATTGTCCGACTCTTTTCAGGATGGGCTGCTTAGTGCGCCAGTATACACTCGTCCAGCAGAATATCGGGGCTGGAAAGTGCCCGAAGTACTACTTAGTGGCAATGAGGCTCTGATATCTGAGTGGAAAGACTCCAAAGCACAGGAGCGCACACAAAAAATACGTCCTGACTTGCTGGAACAATAGGATGTGAAGTTGTATTTTTGAATAAAAGGCGTCCTGTAAAGAAAAGGTGATGTTAATTTTAAAATAATGCCTTCGGTGTGTTTGTGAGCAGAGCATCCGTCTGGAGGATGTGCTGTGCGTGTTCTGTGTGGTGTTATAAATATTTTTACTTCTTCTTTTTATCAAAAAGTCAGATAATTTCTCTTGTTAGATTAGTGGTAAGTGAACATTAGTTTGTCTTAAGACTAAGGAAGGCGTATTGACGCCTAGTTTATTAACAAAAAAATGTGATTGAATATGAAGTATTTTACACTGTTGAATTGCTTTAGGTCGATTTTGTTGTGCTTTGCATTGTATGTGTTAAGTATTTATGTGGGGTACGGACAAAATCTGTATGCGCAGGGTTCAAGGAACTCTGATTTTACTCTTGATACAGAGGGTATATCTACATTGGGAGATCTTTTTAAGGAGATTGAGAAAAAGTCAAGCTTTAAGGTGGTTTTTTCATCTGAGGATGTTGACACGAAGCTTGCTGTGAGTAAGATAAGGTCAAAAGAGAGCTTTGAAGAGCAACTTGCAGCGGCGCTTGCTCCTTTGAGACTTACTTACAAGATTTCGGGGAATTATATTTCTATCAGAGCGGAAGGTCTGCAACAGCAAAAGACAAAGGAAGTGTCGGGTAGTGTTGTTGACGAGCGAGGCGAGCCAATTGCAGGGGTGATGGTGACTATTAAAGGGACATCGCGCGGGGCAATAACTGACGTGGATGGGACTTTTGTGATTGATGCGGCTCCGATGGATGGGGCATTGGTGTTTTCGTTTATGGGTATGAAAACCGAGGAGCTTAGCCTGACAGGTAGCGCCCTTTTTACCCTTGTGATGAAAGAGGATGCGAAGGGCCTGGACGAGGTTGTGGTTGTTGGTTATGGGACACAAAAGAAGGTAAATCTTACAGGTTCTGTATCATCTATTAAGAGTGAAGAGCTGGAGCGTCAACCGATTGTAACAATGAAAGATGCTTTGGCAGGCCTAATGCCAGGGTTGACGGTTGTGAAGTCGTCGGGACAGCCAGGATCAAGTAATCCTACCATCACTGTGCGTGGGGTTGGGACATGGAAAAATGCAGGGCCTCTAATTCTGGTAGATGGTATGTCTATGAGTATTGCAGATGTTTTGCCTAATGATATTGAAAGCATATCAGTGTTGAAGGATGCAGCTTCGGCGGCTATCTATGGGTCACGTGCTGCAAACGGGGTAATTTTAATTACAACGAAAAAAGGAAAAGAAGGAAAAGTGCAAGTTAACTATAACGGTAATATCGGTTGGCAAGAAGCTACTCGCCAACCTAAATCAGCAACGGGATGGCAGTATGCGGAGCTGTATAACCGTGCGATGTTGGCTGATGGAAAGGCGCTACCTGATGGAACAACGTTGATATTTCCGCAAGATAAGATTGATCGGATGAAGAATGGTACTGGGAATATTGATCATAATGAAGCAAACACTGATTGGTTTGATGAGTTGTTAAATACTGCTTTGCAACATACTCATGACATTTCTGTGACAGGCGGTAATAACCGTGTTCAGTATGTCGGAACAGTGGGGTACGCGAAGCAAGATGGGATCATCAAGTCGTCTTATGAGCGTTATAACACTCGGCTAAATACGACAGCTAATCTGGCTGAATGGTTTACTGTTCAATCTAATATTGCTTATATCAACGACGTTAATAAAGAAAGTCCTGGACTTGGTTTTGCATACCATTATGCACCACGTTCATTTCCTAATATGCCAGTTAAATATTCAGATGGTACATGGTCGTTTCATTCTACACCAAAGAATCCTGTGCGTATGACAACTGATGAATATGGTTATCAACGATATGAAACGGACAAATTATCATTGTTGCTTTCCCCTGAAGTCAAATTGCTCAATAATTCATTGTTTTTGAAAGGGGTGTTAGGATACGAAAGCAAAGTGTCTTATATAGACAGGTTTGATAAAAAAGTTGTTTATGATGCTTTCGAACCAGCGGGGCAGAGTGAGAATATATTTGTGGCTCGTAACACTAAGACGGATACATGGTATCGTAACCGAAATCTTACACTGAGTGCAACGGCTAATTACGTGAAAACATTCGGAGGTCATGATGTTAATTTGTTGTTGGGAGCATCACGCGAGCAGTTTAGATATAATACGACCACGGCTTCACGGAAAGACTTTCCGACCGACGAGTTCGAAGTAATTGACCCAGGAGATGCCTCTACCGCTACCGCTACAGGAAATAAGACCTATAGTGCTCTAGCTTCCGTGTTTGGTCGGGTAAATTACTCTTACAAGAATTGTTATTTGTTTGAAATAAATGTTCGTCATGATGGATCCTCTAAGTTTTCTCGTGGGCATCGTTGGGGTACATTCCCGTCTTTCTCTAGTGCTTGGAGAATATCAGAAGAGTCTTTTTTCAGCCCACTTAAGAGTGTCGTTCAGAACCTTAAACTACGTGCGTCGTGGGGTAAGTTAGGTAACCAAAGTATCGATAATTATCTAAGTATGTCTACTTATGCGGTGGTGGATGGTGGTTCTCGTTTCTATATGTTTGATGGGGCTGTGCAGTCATTAATGACGGAGAGTGTTATGGGTAATAATATTATTACATGGGAAACAAGTACGAACTTGAACCTTGGTCTTGATGTCAATGTGTTTAATAATCGTTTAGGTTTTACGTTCGATTGGTATAATCGAGATACGGATGATATTTTGCTGAGTCTCGAAGCTCCCGGCTTATTAGGTATTACTTCACCTATTTCAAATGCAGGTAAGGTGAGAAATCGTGGATGGGAGTTTACTATCAAATGGCATGATCAAATAAACAGCGATTTTAGCTACAATGTTAATTTTA
Source organism: Bacteroidales bacterium (assembly GCA_047974415.1). Lineage (GTDB taxonomy): Bacteria > Bacteroidota > Bacteroidia > Bacteroidales > Prolixibacteraceae > JBKEAJ01. Next base: position 28,441 of record JBKECH010000174.1, read on the forward strand.
TGTTGTCCGATGTGAAGAATAAGATTTTGGATATGCATGGATACAAGTCGCCTACTTCTAGTCGAGTTACTCGTATCGAAGGTGAACCAATAGATGCGTTGTTTGGGTGGAAAACGCTGGGTCTTGCTGATACGCAAGGAAAATATGATCAATATAAAGATGTTATGCTTACATATAATTCTAATTTTTCTATGGGTGATATAATTATCGAAGACTTGGATAATGACGGTAAAATCACTGAGTTTGATAAGACCGTTATTGGTAATCAAATCCCTCGTTATACTTTTAGTTTTAATGTTGGTTTTAACTATAAGGCATTGGATTTCTCGGCAATGTTTCAAGGGGTTGGTAAGGTTGATGGTTTCTTAGGACGTGACATTATAGAACCCTTAGGTTCGCAAACGGCTATGGAAGAACATTATTATGATTCCTTTGATCCGTCTAATCCGAGTACTGGTAAATATTATCCAAGAATGACATTGGCTAGTCGTCTTAATTATGCTAATATGTCGCATTGGGTTCAAGATGCCTCTTATTTGCGTTTAAAGAATATGCAGGTTGGGTATGTGTTTAGGTTTGTTGAGAAGTCGAGAATTGAGAAGATTAGGGTGTATTTTTCAGGCTCTAACCTTTTTACATTGACAAAATATAGGGTTTTTGATCCAGAAAATGGACTGAATACTATTTCTTTTCCAAATTCAAGAGTATATAGTATAGGTGCTGGTGTTACATTTTAAAACTTAAATAATTATGAAAAATAAAATATTGTCGATAGTCTTTTCTATAGGGTGTGTGTTGTGTTCTTGTAGTGATATGCTGGACGCGCTTCCTGAAGATAAGTTGCCAGAAGAAACTTTTTGGCAAACGCCTGGTAATGTTCGTTCATTTTTGGCAGATGTATATTCTCGAGCTTTCCCATTAGAGTATGAAATGCACCCCTGTTTTGATGAGGCAATGTCTGATAATTCCCATATGGCATGGGAGGGGTGGTATACCGATATAAAGTTGGTGGGTAACGGTTCGTATCTTACAACGACTTCTGTCATAAATAATAATTGGACATCTGCCTATGCAAATATTCGTATGACTTGTCAGTTTTTGGAGAACATAGATAAATGTACAGAGATGAGTACTGTGGAAAAAGAGGAACTTACAGGACAAATTCGCTTTTTCCTAGCTTATAGCTATATCCGTTTAGTTGCTTTGTATGGGGACGTGCCTTTAATAGAGGGAGTCATGACTGAAGAAGAGGCTAGAAAACAGGCTAAAACGGCTAAGAATAAAGTGTTGGCATTTGCCCATAGTCAGTTAGATTTAGCTATAAAAGAACTAAGTGGTAAAGTGATGGGAAAAGGCCGTGTTACGTCCGGAGCATGTAAGGTTCTAAAGGCACGTGCTTATTTATGGGAGAATGATTATAGTAACTTGCTTTCTGTTACATCAGAGTTGATTGGTAAATATACACTTAACACTGTTGGAGAGACGCCTTATGCCGACTTGTTTAATGGTAATGCAGAAGATGCGGATGAAATTATTTTGGCACGTGAACATGCTCATACGGAAGGAAGTATTGCTACAGGCAATCGACTGAATCAAGCATTTTTTCTCAAAGAAATGTCTGGAGGAGATGCTTTTCGTGCACTTACCCCTACTGGAAGCATTGTAGATGCTTACCCTATGGCTGATGGTCGATTGATACACGAAAAAGGTTCTACTTATAATCCAAAAAATCCTTATAAAGATAGAGATCCTCGTTTGGCGCAATCTATTATTTATCCGACTTCTACAATCAGAGAATCAAAAACAATGTCTTGGGTATATTATGACCCAGAATCCGAAGAAAGTATACCTGGGCAACGATATGATGCAAAAGAACCTTCGTCGACGGGGTATGTCTGGAAGAAGTATTGTGATTGGAGTGACCATGCTATGATACAGATTTTGGATGGTGGCGTAGATATAATTTATTTTCGCTATGCAGATGTATTGTTGATGCATGCTGAAGCACTGCTCGAAACAAGAGGTGTTGCGGCTTCATTCGAAATATTAGAAATTATTAATCAGTTGCGCGATCGTTGTGGTTGTGGACGTGTAACGGAAGCTAACTATACATCAGAAGTAGCATTGCGAATATTGGTTCGTAATGAGCGTCGTGTTGAATTGGCGAATGAAGGTTTGCGATTTTTTGACATACGCCGTTGGAGAACAGCTGAAAAGACAGTGTCTGTTTCTGGAGAAGGGATGAATGGAGAGGTGTATGGAGCTTTTATGCGCTTGGACGGTGTAGGAGCTACCGATAGGACTGTAATTGTGGATGGGGTTCCTAGACGTTATGTTGAGACGTATAATTTTAATCCGTCGAAGCATTATTTGTTTCCTGTGCCGTCTAAAGATATTGACTTGACTAATGGAGTTTTAACCCAGAATCAAGGATGGGACTAATTTTTTATTTCATATAGAATTTGGAGGAATTGTATTAGCTTTGTATAAGCGTTTAATTGATATTGTAATAATGCCTAATTGGCAGAGAAGCTTTGATAGCACTGGTGTGTTAGATTAGCGAGATACATGCAACAATCTAAAAATAAAATTATAATATATGAAAAAAGTAAATGTGTTATTGTGTGTATTGTTACAGCCATTATGGCTTTGTGCTCAGTCCTTGTTGCCACTATCAAGTCCTTCGGAGATTCTGAGTGCAGACGTTCGGGTGAATAACCAGTTCGTGCAAATTGACTTGTTGAGCAGAGGGGAGAAGGTAATTGAAGCTAAGACCTTGCAATTGGAATTTGAAAAAGATCTAGAAATCGGGAATTGGGAAA
>JBKECH010000097.1:0-25915 GCA_047974415.1 Bacteroidales bacterium
ACCATACCCCACAGCAACAACCTTATCCAGTCCGATATTATCAGACTCCAGCGAAACATCTATCCGACTTTGCGACCCTACAGCGATCTCTTGGGTTTTCATTCCTATAAAGGAAAAAACTAAATAATCAGACGATTTAACTCCTGATATCTCGTAATTGCCATCAATGTCTGCAATTGTTCCTTTGGTTGTTCCTTTTACAACGACAGTAGCTCCTGGCAGGGCTTCGCCAGAATTATCAACAATTTTTCCTGTGACAGATGCTCTCGTGGGTTGTTGTGCATACACCGTACTCGAAAACATAAATCCCATCAATACTGCACATAGTCGCAGTGTTGAAATAGCACTTTGTTTTGTAGACATATATTTTAATAAATTCATTTTTACTATTTTAATTATACATTTACTTAATATTCATTTTTAAACTCAAATACACTTTGTTTATCCATAGTTTTTAGAGTGTTTTTAATCATTTCAATCATAGGCAAGTTTCTTTTATTCAGATGCTAATTAATATTATCCCCTTAGAGAGATAGATTGAACTAAACCGTTTTAGTTCGGCAAACTTAAACCTTTTTTTCACACAAAGCAAAACTTTAGTCAATATTTGCAGTAAATTTTTCTTAATCCACAAATGAGAATACTGCAAGTCAACAGATTGACAGAATTAAAAAATGAGTTTTTATTATATCTACAACTACAGTGCGTCAGAAAATTTATATTTCATCTCATTTTTGCGGAGCAATGTTCTACATTATAAGTTTTAAGGCTCTATGTGGAATATAGTGGGTGAGCCCACATTTTGAACCAATGCTTTTTTAACAATTCCAAATTTCCTCCTTCATTCCAAATCAAAAACTTTAACCCTATTTACCTTGCGCAGACCTCAGAATATTAATGATTTTAACAATGTTCATTCTACACATGCCTCAAAATGTTAATGATTTTAACAATGTTCACCCTAGACATGCCTCGAAATGTTAATGATTTTAACAAAGCTCACCTAGACATGCCTCAAAATGTTAATGATTTTAACAAAGTTCACCTAGACATGTCTCAAAATGTTAATAACTTTAACAATGTTCACCCTAGACATGCCTCAAAATGTTAATGACTTTAACAATGCTCACCCTAGACATGCCTCAAAATGTTAATGACTTTAACAATGTTCACCCTAGACATGCCTCAGAATGTTAATGACTTTAACAATGTTCACCCTAGACATGCCTCAAAATGTTAATGATTTTAACAAAGTTCACCTAGACATGCCTCAAAATGTTAATGACTTTAACAATGTTCACCCTAGACATGCCTCAAAATGTTAATGATTTTAACAATGTTCGCCCTAAGCAGATCCTAAACTTCCAACAATTCAACCCTAAACCTTCAACGATTAAACAGATTAATCCCCGATGGGGAAGCTATGCGTGGAAATTTTCATGCTAGTAAGGTTAATCGCCTACGGCGAAGCTAAAATAACTACCCACTACAAACGACATAGAGCCAGTTTTAATCTCATTGTTTAGGAGAAATGCATAACAAAATTTACATTACACCCCATTTCACCAGAACAATGCATAACAAAACTTATATTACGCCTCATTTCCCTGCAAAATGAGATAAAATAATCGCTTTATGATACATTGTTACCGGGTAAATTCCATCTAACTTATTTTAGAGAAGCATCCGGCTGTTATGCATTCACAGTCATAATATAACCCCACGATGAATCGTGTGGCTACTAACGTTTTATCCCTTTGGGATAGCTATTTTTAGTTATCTACTTGGTTTTACATTTTGTAAAAAAAAGGTCATGGAATTGCTCTTAAAATCCATTGGCGGAATTAATCTAGAACACGAAGGTATGCAAGGTAACAATCAAAACTACATAATAAATAAACACCACCTAAATATTAATAATTAACTTTTTTTAGCTTAAATAATTCATGCAAGTGTGTAATAATAGTGTAGGTTTGCAAACCTAAACCGTTTAAGTTGACATGACTATTCTTATAATCTTAAATCTTACAAACTATTTTATTTATGGATAAAAATAACACTAATACAATTCTAACCCAATAAATACAACTTACTTATGAATAGATTTAAATCCCTTTGCTGTTTGATATGCTTAGTTGGGGCTTTAGTTTCTTGTCAAGGAGGTTTTCTTGACGAGACAGTTACTTCCGATCTTGACAAAGACAAAGTATTTTCAGACAGTTCAAGAACGGAGGCTTTCTTGGTAGATGCTTACACTCAGGTGGGCTTCGAACAGAATCCTTCGCGTTATGGTGACGGAGGATTGCAAACAGCCGTAGGAGAAATGGAACCCCAAAGACAAAACTCCGTAACAACTCCGATGCAGTTTGCTTCAGGAACTGTGAGTGCTACGATTATCTCCGATGATGCTTGGACTACATGTTACAAATACATTAGGAAGGTTAATGCTTTCTTGGAGAATGTTGGTAATTCACCATTATCAGAGTCGCTCCAAACTCGGCGAGTTGCAGAGGCAAGGTTTCTGAGAGCTTGGTATTATGCAATTCTTTTACGGCACTACGGAGGAGTCCCCTTAATAGGTGATTGGACTTATGATGCAGGAGAAGATGTTGAAGTGAAAAGGAACACTTTTGCTGAGACAGTAGATTATATCGTAAAAGAACTAGACGAAGCAGCCAAAGATTTACCGACAGCACCAAGCGGAGCTAACTATGGTCGTGCAGGCGCAGGCGCATGTATGTCATTAAAATCAAGAATATTATTACACGCTGCAAGCCCATTGCTTAATGGCAGTGATTTTGCAAACGATAGACCTATCGAGGAACAAGAGCTTGTGAAATACACAAGTTATGATGAAAACAGATGGGTATTAGCTAGAGATGCAGCTAGGGCTGTTATTTCGACAGGTGCTTACACCCTGCATGACTACATTAACGAGTCGGGAAGCAGAGGTAGTAATGATCCTCCATATTTTTCGGGAGGCTTAGGTTTTTATCAGTTATTTATAGCTTCAAATTTCACTCCCAATGATGCAAATAAAGGAATCATTTTTGAGCTGATGGTAGCTGAGGGGAATGGAAGGGAGAGTGCATTCCTTCCAGGATCCAGAGGTGGCAATGGTAAAGGAGGATATCCATATCAAGAGCTGGTTGATGCTTTTCCGATGATAAACGGTTTATCTATTGATGATGCAGCTTCGGGTTATAATGAGCATGATCCATTTGAAGGAAGAGACCCTCGTTTTTATCACACAATTCTCTACGATCAATGCACTTGGAATCTAAGTACAACTCCGGATGTTCCAATAGATATTTTCTCAGGGAATTATAGAGGACGTACATCAGGAGATGATTTGGCAAGATCTACCAGTGGAACACCTACAGGTTATTATTCATGTAAATTCCTAAGATATGGAACACATCCATATCATGTTATCGGAGGACCACAGAGTCGCCCTGTTATGCGTTATGCCGAGATTCTATTAAACTATGCAGAAGCAGAAAATGAGATTAACGGTGCTAATACCGAAGTATATACTGCACTTACAGAGATCAGAAAACGTGCGGGAATAGAAGAAGGATCTGATGGTTTATATGGTCTAAAATCTGGAATGAGCAAAGGCGAAATGCGAGAGGCTATCCGCAAGGAGAGAGAGATTGAGCTGGCACTGGAAGGATTTAGATTCTTTGATGTGCGTCGTTGGATGATTGCAGACGAAACCGAGAATAGAACTTATACCGGTATGGAAGTTTACAGACAAGGAGAAACTGTTGAATATATCCCATTTGATGTAAGAATCAGAGTTTTCCGCACAGCCATGTACTATTGGCCAATACCATACGCAGAGGTGGCAAAGTCGCCTGAATTAGTTCAAAACCCTTATTATTAGAATTATGAGAAGATATATTTTAAAATATGTATTTGCTCTCGCAGTTGCAGTGTCTTTTTCTGCTTGCAAGACAAACTTTGACTCTTTCGATGATGAATACAATGGCACTGAGGCAGTGAAATCTGTTGAAGGAAATTGGAAGATTTTAGAAGCATCTAGAAATGATGTCGAAATAACTGAACTTATGGATCTCTCTAAATTCAGATTGGTGTTCAACAACGATCAGAGCTATACAATAGAAAATCCGCTTCCTTTTATTGTTTCCGATGCCGGAACATACTCTCTGGATGATCCGCAATATCCTTTCGTGATAAACTTCAGAGAGGATGGAGCATCAGAAGCTACTAGTGCAAATTTTGTTTTTCGCAATGTTAATGGAGTTCGACAGTTTTCTTTGAATTTCAGTTCGGGATGCACATCAAATTCGTATAGATATGTTTTGGTGAAAGATGTAGAAACTAACTAACTTTTGACTTATGACAAAGAAATTAATTAATAAATGTGGTGTTTCACTTGCCTTTATTTTACTATTAATAAGTTGTGTTTACTTGGATTCTGTAGACTATGAAGTAGAGACAGAAGCAGGCAGCACGGCTGTTTACACTATAAACTGTAGGATAGAACCCGCCGAAAGTCCATCAGGAGAACAATTGATTATCGGTTTTCTAGTTCCTAACAGTTGGAATGCTACAGAGCATACTGTGGTCACTTATACCTCAAGTCAGGACGTTGATGTATCGGGCGAACAGATTGCGATGCCGGCAAGTCTTGTTCCATCAACAGAAGAACCAAAGAATATGACAGGTAGAACATGGCCTCAAGCTTGTATGGAAACTTATGGTGTAGGTCCGAATGTACTCGAAGAAATGGAATGGGTATGTTTCAAGACTGATAAGGCTTATGATATACAGAATGGCGGAAACATTCTGGATTTGAAAGTAAAACTAGAGGTTAAGGTTGGAATGCAAAACATGAGAGTGAGGCTCGGATTCTTGATTAATAATAGTGGTGACGGAATGAGTGGAGATGAAGCAAGGCGAGGGACTTTCTTCACCGACTGTATCGATATAACTAACGGGAACGGTGCTGTTATAGACTTTTGCGAATTACATTTAAATTCCGTTCTGCCCTTATTTTCAAACAAGGATGATATCCTTACGATAACTTATCAAGGAGATGTAATAGAAAATGTATTGGATGATTATGACGACTTGTATCTAAATGCAACGGCATATACCGCAGAAGGTAATGAATATGTAGTAGCCGAACAAAGCAGTAAAACGAGCATGAAAAAATTGAACGATTATTCTCGTAATTTCAGTCTTACATTTTGGCCTACAGAGTTCTTTAATATTCCTGCTAATGAGCATGTAGATGAAATAAGGTATGTGTTTACAAATGCAGACGGCTCGGTAGTACTTGATGATTATGGCGTGCCATATTCTTATGTAATGAGCTGTGAGTAAATACTAACTATAAAATAGCAATACAATGATATATTTACACAACATACGTAAGATTTTATATCGATTACTACCCATTTGGGTTGTGATGCTCTCATGTGCATTGTCGGCTTCTGCTCAAGAAGCGAGTAAAGGTACAGTAGTAAATAATTATGGCAACCCAATTGAAGGAGTAATCGTAAAGATTAAAGGAACAGATAAAGTAGCGGTAACTGATGAAGAAGGTAACTTCAACATTAATGCTCAGCCCAATGATATCTTAGTTTTCGAACATCCGAAATTCTTCTATAAAGAAAAAAACTTTGCCACAGAAGAAAAGGTATTTTTCTTGTCTAACAAATATCTAAAAGAGCGAGATCAGATAAATGTTCTCTATGATAAAGTTGACAAAGATTCATATCTAGGAGCATCTTCAACTATTTATACCGATCAAATAGCTTCTCCCCTATTATATTCTATTGCCGGATCGTTTGCCGGACGACTTGCTGGTATGAATACAATTCAATATGGAGGTTTTGATGATTTACAAACATCAGATGCTATAGGTAGAACAGAATTGTTGGGGCAAATGACAACCGTTAATGGTGATATGCCTACTGACAACACTATGTACACTTTGAATTCACGAGGATTAGCACCGATGGTTGTAGTGGATGGAGTGCAAAGGGAGTTATTTGATTTGGATGCAGAGTCTATAGAGTCTGTGTCTATACAAAAAGATGCTTTATCTTCTTTGTTTCTTGGAATGCGAAGTTCTAGAAGCGTTTTGGTTATAACAACAAAAGAACCTAAACCGGGAGAAATGAAGTTTTCATTCACCGGAAGATATGGAGTGCAAACCTCATTAGGTTTACCTAAACCTTTAAGTGCAGACAAATATGCATACCTTTTGAATGAGGCAGTAATGAATGACGGAGGAAATCCTGTTTACAATCAAGATGATATCAGAAAATTCAGAGATGGCTCTAGTCCATATACTCATCCTAATGTAAATTGGTATGAACAGTTAATGCGTTCGTCAGCACCAATTCAGTCTTATAATTTCAATGTGTCGGGAGGTACAGACTTCGCAAACTACTTTGTGAGTCTTGGTTATTTTGATCAAGATGGAATGTTCAAGACCAATGATGATTTAAACTCATATGATACAAATGTAGGTTTGAAACGCTATTCGGTAAACTCAAAACTGAATGTAAAAGTAACAGACAAGCTAAAAGTCGGATTTACTTTCTTCGGGCGAGTTGAAAACTCTAATCAACAAGGAAATCTATATACCAATATCTTGGAGGATATGTGGAAGACCCCAAACAATGCTTATCCTATATACAATCCTAACGGTTCATATGGAGGGGATGTTTCCTTCACAAATAACCTGATGGCTCAGAACCTTAGTTCAGGCTACTTCACTACAGAGGGGAGAGACATTGTTGCAACGTTTGATATTAATTATGATCTGAGTAGTTTAACAGATGGTCTTGCATTTAAAGCTATTTCTAATATTTCTACTCAGAATGTCAGAGCTATTAATTATAGTATGCAAAGCGAGGTTTATCAATACACTCCAGGAGCTACAGAAGATAGCGAAGGCAGTTATGTCATGTATGGAGAGCAACGAGAAATGTATGGCTCGGGAAAAGTGAATGGGATTGATGAAGATCCGTTTGTCAGTGTAGGTGCACTTAAACAATTTTATGCTCAGTTAGGCTTTAACTATGATCGTTCGTTTGGAGATCATAACCTTTTCGGATCTATCCATGCTGATTACAGTTCAATACTCATAAACTGGGCGTTACCTCAGAAACCCACAAATATCGCATTCAATGGTAAGTATAATTATAAAGGCAAGTATTTTGCTGAGCTTGGTCTTACAGGTAGCTATTACAATCGATATAAAGAGGGAGATCGATGGGGAATGTTTTATGGAGTTGGACTTGGATGGGACATAAGTAAAGAATCATTTGTGCAGAATGTTGATTGGGTAGACTATCTGAAGCTACGAGCTGTTTATGGAAAAACCGGGAACGGAATAGATAACTCCGGTTACTACATATACCGTCAGACTTATACTGGAAGTGGAGATTATTCATACGGAGGTTCATGGGAAGGCATGGGCGAAAACGGTTTAGCAAATACTAACGTTACATGGGAAAAGGGTCATAAGGTGAATGTTGGCCTAGATGCAAAACTCTTTAAGAGTTTAGATCTTTCTGTAGATGTATATCGAGATTACTACTGTGATTTGTTGCAAGAAAGAGGCCGAAGCAATGTTCTTCTTGGAGAAGAATATCCGGCAGAAAATATCGGAGAACAAGTATATAGAGGAGCAGAGCTTGAACTTACATATCAGAATAATATCAGAGACTTTAACTATTTTGTGACTGCCAATTGGAGCATATCACAATCAGAAGTAATCTTCCAAGATGAACTATACCGCCAGAACGATTACAACAAACGCACAGGAAAACCAGTAGGAACTGTATTTGGTCTAGTTTCAGATGGATTTTTCGATTCGCAGGCAGAAATTGATAACTATCCGACTATCGAAGGATGGGCAGTGCAACCCGGAGACATTAAGTATTTGGACTTAAATGAGGATGGCTTCATAAATGAATATGACCACACTGCTATCGGAGGTGATAAGCCTGTATCTTATTATGGTCTCACTTTGGGATTTGAATACAAAAGATTTGAAATGAGTGTTTTATTTCAAGGAGTGCATAACGTAGAATCATACAAAGGAGACAGTCACTTAATGGCAGGATTCCAAGGGTATGGTCAGAGTTATGGTCAGGCTTATGCCAATATGGAAAATAGATGGACTCCCGAGACTATGGCAACAGCAACTTATCCGAGACTTAGTGCAGGAGGTAACAGCTACAATTTAAATCCTAATTATTGGTCTACTTCTTTCTGGATGCGCTCAATGGATTATTTACGTTTGAAGGACTTGTATGTAGCATATACTATTCCTGATAAGCTTAGCAATAATTTATTTGGAGGAGCAAAACTGAAAGTGTTCTTCAGTGGTCAGAACCTACTGACTTGGACCAGCTATGGATTAGAGGATCCGGAAGTAGCATTCTCAAACTATCCCCTTCAGCGAGTAGTAAACATGGGTGTAAATGTTAAGTTTTAGATTATGAAAATAAAATATATAATACTATCAGTTGTCATGGGAAGTCTATTCTCATGCGTACAATATGAAGATGTGCCTTTAGAGGATCGAACAATAGATGTAATCTTCTCGGAGACTGATTCAATTGGCAAACAAGCAGAAAAATGGCTCACAGGATTATACAGCATATTGGAGAAGCGGCATAATGGTGTTAGTGGCGACTATTTGGGTGCTGCCACAGATGATGCTATATCTTCTTCGAATAATGAAACAGATGTTCAGAAATTAGCATTAGGACAATATACATCTATGTCAATAGTAGAGTCTGAAATGAATTTTGTGTATTGGTATAAGGGAATTAGACGATCAAATATTTTCATTGAGAATATTCTCAGAGTTCCACTTATGGATGAGTTTGAGGGAATTCCAATGAATGTTATTTGGCAAAATGAGGCTAGATTTCTTCGTGCCTATTCATATTTCGAACTTATAAAACGATATGGAGGAGTTCCTTTGCTCCGCGGTCATGTTATCGAATTGGGTGAAGATATGGCATATCCGCGCGATTCATTTGAAACTTGTGTTGATTTTATCATCGCAGAATTAGATGAAATAGAAAATGAATTGCGTACTCCTAATGTGTTGAGTGCAAAACCTTATGCGGTAACTGCCGGAGCAGTAGCAGCATTAAGAGTTAGAGTGTTGCTATATGCGGCTAGTCCGTTATTTAATAATCAAGAAAATACAAATCCTCTTTTAGGTTATACAAACTATGATGCAGGACGTTGGAAATTAGCTGTAGATGCAGTCGATTACTTTACGAATACTTATGGATATTACGGATTGTATGAAGCATCCGGAGATAGCACTGATTTTACACAAACATTCATAGTGTCGTATGAACAAGGTAACCCTGAGGATATTTTTCACATGCAAATTGGAGATGGAACTAATAAAGAGGTAGAAGTTAATAACGGACCTGTTGGTTTCTCAGCTCCTAATGTAGCGAGTGGAAGAACTAGTCCATCACAAAATCTGGCAGAAGCATTTCCTATGAGAGATGGGAAAGCGATAGGAGAAAGTTCATATAGCTATGATTTCAACAATCAATATGTAAATAGAGATCCTAGATTTTATGGCACTCTCTTGTATCAAGATGCAATGTGGCTAACCGAGAATCTTCAATTGTATATGGGAGGCAAGAGCAACCCTAATGGAAGTGGACAGAAAACCAAAACCGGTTATTACATGCGTAAGTTTATGGGAGATTATGCAAATGAGGATAGATACAGTGAAGATTACACTCATAACTGGATGATATTTAGATATGCTGAAATCTTATTGAACTATGCAGAGGCTCTAAATGAATTTTCCGGGCCATCTAATGAAGTATATAACGCTTTGATTTCCATTAGAAGAAGAGCAGGAATAGAAGAAGGCGATGGATACTATGGGCTTAAAGCAAATATGACCAAAGATGAGATGCGTGAAGCAATTCATAATGAAAGGCGAATAGAAATGGCTTTCGAAGAACAACGATATTGGGATTTACGCCGTTGGAAAAAGGCCGAAACTGTATTGAATCAATCTATCGAGGGACTGATAATAGTGAAGAATGGACCAAGTGTAAGCTATACTAAAACAACTGTATTGCAGCCAAGTTTTGAAGAAAAAAGTTACTACTATCCATTCCCTTATACAGAGACTCTCAAAAATCCGAATTTATTTCAGAATCCGGGTTGGGAGTAGTGTCCAAACATTATAATAAAATGAATATTATTATGAGAAAGCTTTTTATGATATTATTGTGTATCCAGATCTCAACAGTTCTGTATGCACAACAGAAAATAATTACCGGTACGGTATTCAATGATAATGAAACCTTGGTCGGTGTGCATGTTATTGTTGAAGGCACAGTGAATGGGAATGTTACTGATGAGAATGGCAACTTCAAGCTTGCCGTAAATAAGGGAGATGTTTTGGTTGTTTCTTTCATTGGTTATAAGACTAGGAAAATAACTGTTGGAGATGAAAACGGATATGACATACGATTACTGCAAGATATCAACAGTGTAGAACAAGTCATGGTAGTTGGATATGGCGAGACTACACGTGAGATCAATACCGGAGCAGTAAGTGCGATTAATGCAGGTAAACTGCAAACTATCCCGACATCAAGTGTTCAGAACACGCTTGCAGGGCGTTTGCCCGGATTCTTCTCACAGCAGCGAGGTGGTCAGCCAGGTAGAGATGCTTCTGATTTCTTTATTCGGGGAGCCAGCTCTCTGAACGGAGATAATCAACCTTTGATTATTGTTGATGATGTGCAATACACATACGAACAACTGTCTCAGATTAATGTAAATGAGATTGAAAGTATTTCTATTTTGAAAGATGCATCGACTACTGCAATATATGGTATCAAGGGTGCAAATGGTGTACTTGTGGTGAAAACAAAACGAGGAGTTAGGGGTCGTCCGCACATAAATGTTAGATTAGAAGGAGGACTGCAAACCCCCGTTCGGACTCCCGAATTCTTGAATTCTTATGAGACAGCTCAGTTGGTTAACGAAGCTTATATCAACGACGGACTCTCTACTATATTTACAGCCGAGGATATCGAGCATTTTAGAGTAGGTGATGACCCTTATGGTCACCCTGATGTAAATTGGTATGAAACATTGTTCAAAAAAGTGGCATTCCAAGAAAATGCTAATGTTGATGTGTCGGGCGGAACCGACAAATTGAGATATTTCTTCTCTGGAGGGGCATTTTTACAAAATGGATTGCTTCGTTCGTTTAGAGATAAATACACAGAAACGGATAATGAGTATAATTACACACGTTTCAACTATAGATCTAACATCGATTTTGATTTGACAACAACTACTCGTCTTCGTTTTGATATAACAACCCGAATTGGAGATATTAATGAGCCTGCAGGACAGAATGTTGTTGGTGAGATCTATAACTTTGAAAGAATACATCCATATTCAGCACCGGTATTGAATCCTAATGGAAGTTATGCTTATGCTTCAGATATTGATGGAGGTCTGCCAACTCCGAATGCAAGGATAGCTAACTACGGGTATAAACGTACAAGAAGAATTGACAATAACTTTTTGTTCCAAGTAAATCAGAAATTAGATTTCATTACCAAGGGGCTTGATGCAATGGCTCGTGTGGCTTATTCTAATATTAATGAGAGTAACAGAAGTATGTTTAGAGCCAGTCCTTTTCTTGCTAATAATTTCCCTGCGTATAAATATAATCCAGAAACAGATACATATGCAATCCGACCGGGATCCAATTATGATTTTGGCAACTATATGCTCTTTGGCGAGCAAGGAACATTCTACAGAGACTTAAATATTCAAGCATATATAAACTATCGCCGTCAGTTTGGTGGTGTACACAATGTGAATGGGATGTTTATATACAACATGAATAGTTCGCAGAGTAAGGGAGATGTGCCTTCAAATTTCCAATCTTATACAGGAAAGATTAGCTATAATTACAATGAAAAGTATATGATTGATTTTAGTGCGGCAGTGAATGGAACAGATAGATTTGGAGCAGGTAGCAGATATGGCTTCTTTCCGGCGGTCGGAGTTAGTTGGAATATATCCAGTGAACCTTTCTTCCAAGGAATGTTCTCAAATGTTCAGCTTCTGAAACTAAGGGCTTCATATGGTCTGGTTGGTTCGGATGCTGCCGGAGGCGACCGTTATTTGTACACACAATATTACACACCAAATGATGGAGGGTATCTTTTCGGTGAGAATCCGACAGGATATCAAACTATAAGCGAGGGAGCATTGGCAAACGCTAATGTAACTTGGGAAAAGAATAGAAAGTTCAATGTTGGTCTTGATGCAAACTTATTCAATGATAAACTTTCGCTTACAATTGACTACTTCTATGACAAGAGGTATGATCAGTTAGTGGCTGCTAAAGATGTTCCCAATATTATTGGTGTAGAACTGCCTCAACTTAACTTGGCAGAAACTCAAAATACAGGTTTTGATGGTAAAATTGGGTATATGGCAGATTTGGGTAGAGGGTGGCAGTTGAATACCGAGTTTGTATTTTCATATGCTAAGAACAAGATTCTTTATCAATCTGAGGCTGAACAAAGATATCCATGGTTACAGACTACCGGTCATCCTATTAACCAGCCCCTTGGATATGTTTATCAAGGATTCTATTCGAAAGATGATATTGCAACTCTTAATGATCCGAATCCTCTAAATGATGTTGCTGTTCCCGACAGTGATGTTCCAGTTCAGGCAGGAGATTTGAAATATGCCGATTTGGATGGGAATGGAGTCATCAATGAATATGACCGCTCTGCAATAGCCAAGCCAAACCTACCTACAACTACTCTTGGGTTAAATCTCGGTTTATATTATAAAGGATTCTCTATGAGCATACTTCTACAAGGAGCGTTTGACTACAGTTTTAGTGTTACCGGAACAGGTATCGAGCCATTCCAATCACAATTTCAGCCGATACACCGTGATCGTTGGACTGAAGCTACGGCAGCTACAGCGTCATTCCCTCGTTTGACAAGTAACCCTACAACAGTTAACAGTAGTGCAAACTACATGTCTGATTTCTGGTTGGTTGATGCTTGGTATGTCAGATTGAAGACTATTGATATAGGTTATCAATTCCCTGAGAAAATGGTTCCTTTCGGGCTATCATCAATGCGTTGGTATGTATCGGCTTATAACCCTTTAACAATCACAAGCTATGATAAATATCAGCAAGATCCTGAGATTAGTACAAATACTGCTGGAGATGCATATATGAATCAAAGAGTGTTTAACTTAGGTGTTCAGATAACATTATAAACATGAAAGGTATGAGAAATAATATAATGAAAATAAAGACTATTTTAATGTCTTTGTGTGTAATATGCTTGGCTGTGTCTTGCGAAGAGGATTTAACCCCTCTTCCAAGCCCCGGACGGGTAATAAAATCTTTTGAAGTGGAAGGTCAAATTGGTTCAACTTCTTTGGATGTGTATAATAGAACCGTTGAGCTAATGATACCTTCAGATATAGATTTGACATCAGTTAAACCTGTTATTGAAATTTCTGAAGGAGCTACAATTTCACCGGCTTCGGGGCAAGGGATTAATGTTGCAACAACCAATCCATATACCTACATTGTTACTGCTGCTTCGGGACAACAAGAACCATGGAATGTCACTTTCAAAGTGGCAAACTCAGACGAAGCATTGTCGGATTACGGAGTTTATCGAATCAATGGAATCAGTGATAATACATCGCTATCAATTGAAGGAGATATAACATGGAATGAGAAGTATTGGGATAGAGAAAAGCTCGATGTAGTGAAAAAGGTAGGTGGAACGCAAGATGACAAAGAAGGAATTTCGGACTATCTTGCACGCATTGAACTTGAAGAAGGTAACTCTGATGCAAAATATCACAAGTGGCATGTTATTTTGGAAGATAGTTATGATGGCGAGAAATTTTACTATGTCCGCAATACCTTCTCTGGACTATACCTAACAGCACCTGATTCGGGCTACTACGAAGGAATCTCTCTATTCCAAGCTCAGAAGCTGGATGATGACAACAAAACTAGTCAGCTGTGGAGCTTTAACGGATTCGGAGAAAATCGTTATGAAATTAAAAACCAAATATCCGGTAGTTACCTTGCATTGGATGAGGATGGTGCAGTATGTTTGGCTCATGAGTTTAACGAATCTTGTTATTGGGATGTAGAGCAACTTCCATTAGAAAGCTATAGAGATGTTGAGGTTCAAAACTTCTTTAGGCGCAACGACCCATCAATGGGTTCGGTTGCTTACGATCAGGGGAATAGCATCCCTCTTACTTGGGGACCTAATGCCGGGAAAGTATTGTGGATAACCGAAGATGCTTGGGATGGAAGATTGATTGTAAGTCCGGATGCTTTGAATGGTGATCATTTCTTTTCATACAACAATTCAATACATGTTCAGCCGGATAAGGATAATTGGAATCCTGAGGATTCATACAATCTTATTAATACAAATCCTATAGGAAACAACAAAGGACAAGAAAGGCAAATGTGTACTGTCCCTGAGGGTTTGGATTGGACATGGCCAAGCGATGGTATAGAATTGGACGACAAAGTTATTCTTTTCGGAGCTGAGGGTAGAAATCTGGAAGCCGTTTCAAACTCAATATATATTCTACATCAGAATGCCGGGAATGATTGGCCAGTGGAGAGAATTACACCTGAAAACTGTAATGGCGCACAGTCTATGGTTGACGAAGGAGATGGTTATGTCTATTGCTATAGTTCTGTATATGCAGATGCTTTCGGAACAATTAGTAATGTTTTCGTCTACCGATTTAAGAAAGATGCTGTAGAAGAACCATGGGAAGTTTATACCAGCACCGGATGGAGTACAAACAATGATGACAGAGTTGCTATTGCAGAGTCAAAAGGAACTACAAATATCAAGAAATATGGTAATAAGTATGTAATGCTTTCTATGGATCAAGGCTTCATAGTATTGGATGAACGCAATATATACCTATCAACATCTGATTCTCCTACAGGACCATTCTCAGAGAAGATATTGGTTTATAGTATCGAGGAATGGCTGTATGGCAAAAAGGCTAAGTACTACACTCCTATCCTGCATCCTACTCATACAAACGATAAAAATGAGTTGTTATTGACGTATAGTCTGAATTTTGGAACTGCCGGAGAAGAACAACAACCTCATCATTATATTAACGATGCAGGACAAAAGTGTATGCATGCATATTACTACAGATTGAAAGCTGTTCGTGTGCCATTATCATTAATCGGATTATAGAATGCAAAACTAAAAAGTTATGAACAGAAATATATTACTGGTATTATTAGTTGCAATCATTACAGTTTCTTGTGCCAACGAGGGAATAAACATCCCTGAAAGAGAACCTCTGGGAGACTACAATGTGGTATATGACATTAGTTCAGCTGTACAAAACATCGATGGCGAATTAATTAATCTAAAATTTGAAACTACTGATTTTGATGGTATGTCAATCAAATTGAGTTATAAATCTGGAGAACTGGAAACAGTAACCTATAGTAATGGTTCTTGTCCTTTTAATCCTACAGTTTCAGGGGTAGACCTGGTTGGAGATGTTGATTGTATATTTGATGATTCATCAGACGTAGCAACACTGAAAGTAAAAGGTACAAATGAAGTAATTGCATATTTTCAAGATCAGCAATTCAAAATGCCTTTTCAATTAGGATGTAGTGCTGTGAGTTATGAATTACTTTTTGATTATGCGTCGACAGAAATGCTTGATTGATAAAAAATATAACATCCAGATGTAGGCTGTTAGTCTAACATCCAATATCCTGGTTGTTATCCAAAAATTTAAACATATGACGAATTATAAAAAACATATAAAGTGGCTGGCAATTCTGGTCATCCCTTTCATACTCCAGATGTGTTTTGCTATATCAAAGATTACTCAACCCGAATCTGTGTATGTAGGTGCCGAGTTTTCAACTAAGCTGAATGTAGACTATTTTTACGAAGGTAACGGAAGTCCTCATGGTGGAAAGGTTGTTCAGGTAGCAGTTCTAGCTCCTGTAGATTGGGATGTCAGAAATCAGGCAAATGTAAGATATACTTGTGATGATTTAGGGGTTTCTGATCAACAGTTGAAGGTTGTTCCTGATTATGAAATGTACCCATATAGCGATGATGAGAATAATGATCCTAACTGGAACGGCATGACTTGGCTAGAGGTTATTGAAGCCAAGTATGGGTTAGGTGATAATACAGAACAAGTAGAGTGGGTATTGTTTAGAGCTACCTCATCGATAGATCTTAGTGCAAATGTAAGTGGTGTTGTCGATATAGATTTTAAAACGAGTGATAGAGCTGTGAATGTAAACCTTGGGTATCTGGTATTCTCAGAGAGTGGATTCATAAGCAATTCTTTTCCGGGAGCAGATGATACTGATAAAGAGCCTTGCAAGTTTGCTCCAATAGCAGTAATTACCCCTTCATTTAACCTGTTAACTCCAAAGTTCACGTATGATGATTATTTTAAAATAAACTTTATTACTGAGGCTTCGAACACTTCGACGGAATTAGCCGGAGAAACGAATATATATGTACAAGGAACAGCAGTATTACAGGATGGTTCTATTCTGGAACTGACCGAAAGGAATGCCAAAACTTTGCTTGTTGTCGATAGTGAAACTTCTTTCAGTAAATATCTATATTTAAAAAGTTTGTTTGGTTTGGACAACACTTCAACCGTTACTGATTTATATTTATATTTTTCCAATGAAGACAGGTCTAAGGTTCATTCTCCGAAAGGTGGCGAGTATCCGGGATATCGAGTTATGGAGAATTGCGAATAGTGACTCCATGTCGAATGTAGTGGGTAATTATTTTTTAAAAAGGCAATATAAAGTGATATTGCTCTTGGAGGATTTTTTTTAAAAAGGACAGTTTATTCTGAATAAATTGTAAAACACAATAAAAAACAATACAATATGAGAAACATCAGCTCATTCGCATTTCTAGGAATACTACTTGCAAGTTCTTCTTTCTTTAGTTTTAGTATCACCGCTCATGCCAAATCAAAAGAAACAAAAACTGATTACGCATCATATGTCAACCCTTTTATCGGGGCAACTACTAATGTTGATGATGCAGGGGTATATCATGGTTTAGGAAAAACATTCCCAGGAGCAACTGTTCCATTTGGGATGGTACAAATCAGCCCAAACACAATAACCAGAGGGGACAATGGTTCCGGATACAGCTATGAGCACACTTCTATCGAAGGTTTTGCTCTTACTCAGATGAGTGGTATTGGTTGGAACGGTGATTTGGGAAATTTCCTAGTTATGCCTACTGTCGGCGACATGAAAAAGGTAGCAGGAAGTCCTGAAAATACATCAGAAGGTTATCGTTCTAACTACTCCAAAGAAAGTGAAACGGCAGAAGCAGGATATTACTCTGTTTTTCTTGATGATTATAATGTGAAAACCGAACTCAGTTCTACAGAGCGTTGTGGGGTTTATCGATTTACCTATCCTAAAAATACTCAGTCAAGAATTCAAATAGACCTAGCTCGCAGAGTTGGAGGAACATCAACCTTGCAATATATTCGTATTATCGATGAATATACTATCGAAGGATGGATGCAATGTCCTCCCGAAGGTGGAGGCTGGGGTAATAGCTTGGGTAATTCAGACTACACAGTGTATTTCTATGCACAATTCAGCAAACCACTAAAAGACTATGGCGTATGGAGTGCCGGCATTCCCGATGGGCAAAAAAGACTTTTAGAGGATGTTACTAGCGAGGGTTATCTTCAAATAGTGAAAGATGCCAAGGAAATCCCTATGATCGATGAAATATGGGGCAGACATCTTGGTTTTTATTCAAATTTTGAAACAAAAGAAAATGAAGAAGTAGAACTAAAGGTAGGCATCTCGTTTGTAAGCATGAACGGAGCAAAGAAAAACTTCGAAGCTGAAGTAAGGAATAAAAACTTTGAAGAAGTAAAACAGCTTGCTCATGACAATTGGAATAAAGCTCTAGGCAAAATTGAAGTAGAAGGCGGAACACTAGATCAGAAAACTGTTTTCTACACCGCAATGTATCATACGATGATCGATCCTAGAACTTTCGAGGATGTAGATGGCAAATGTATCGGTGGAGATAAAGAAGTTCATGAATCTCCAAATTTCACTAAAAGAACAATTTTTAGTGGTTGGGATGTATTCAGAAGTCAATTCCCTTTGCAAACAATCATAAACCCTGAGGTAGTTAATGATATGATTAACTCTCTTAGTGCTCTAGCCGACCAAAGCGGCAGAGGTTATTTCGAAAGATGGGAATTGATGAATGCATATAGTGGTTGTATGATTGGAAACCCTGCAATATCCGTATTGACAGATGCTTATGCAAAAGGAATAAGAAACTATGATATTGACAAGGCTTACAGCATCGCAAAAGCAACTTGCGAACTAAGCGGAAACGAAAAGCTGGGATTCAATATCAAGAGTAACCCTGAGAACTCAGGGTTTGCCGGTTTTGCAGTCAATGACTTCTCAATATCAAATACACTGGAATACAGTTATACCGAATGGTGTTTTGCTCAGATGGCAAAATCATTGGGTAAGGATGCTGATTATAACAAATACATGAAACTATCGCAAAGTTACCGCAATGTGTTCGACAAAGAGATGAATTGGTTTAGAGCAAAGAACGAAGATGGTACATGGAAAGAGTGGCCGAAAGAAGGTAGACTACAGGAGTGGTTTGGCACTGTTGAGTGTAATCCATATCAACAAGGTTGGTTTGTCCCTCATGATGTTGATGGAATGGTAGAACTTATGGGAGGTAAAGACAAAGCATTGCCCGACTTGGTTGAGTTTTTTGATAAAGCTCCCGAGAACATGATGTGGAATATGTATTACAACCATGCCAACGAGCCGGTACATCATGTCCCTTTCTTATTCAACAGAATGGGAGAATCGTGGCTTACCCAAAAATGGACTCGATTGATTTGCGACAGAGCATATAAGAATAAAGTAGAAGGTCTTGTAGGAAATGAGGATGTCGGTCAAATGTCAGCATGGTATGTATTAGCTTCTATCGGAATATATCAGGTTTGCCCAGGAGATAATATATTCGATATAACAAGTCCGCTATTTGATAAAATCACAATTCATTTGAATGACAAATATGCAAGCGGCAAAACTTTTGAAATCATTACCAATAAAAACAGTGCAAAAAACACTTATATCAAATCCGCCAAGTTCAACGGAAAAACATATAGCAAAAACCACCTAATGTTTGATGATATCAAAGCAGGAGGAAAACTTGAGTTGGAAATGACATCAAAACCAAATAAAAAATGGGGAGAAGCTCATAAATAATGATAAACAAATATGAAGTTCAATAGTGTAATATATAAATTCTCAATACTTGCCGTTGCAATACTCCTTTCTACAAGCATAGTTGAGGCTGCAAAGAAAGAAGATGTAAAGATAGAAAGCAAAGTAATGAATCGAGAGGTGCAATTTGTTGTAATCACTCCGGAAGATTATTCAAAATCAGATAAATATCCTGTAATGTATCTTCTTCATGGATTCAGTGGAAACCAAGAGGACTGGACTAAAAATGTTCCAGAACTATTGGGTCATGTAGACAAATACAATTACATCGTTGTTTGTCCCGATGGCGGATTTGCTGGCTGGTATGTAGACAGCCCGGTAGAAAAAGACAACCAATTTGAAACCTTTTTTAGTTCCGAACTAGTTGAATACATCGATAACCATTACTCTACAATAGAAGATAGAAAAGGTAGAGCAATCACAGGATTGAGCATGGGAGGTTTCGGTTCATTCAATATTGCTCTAAGACACCTTGATGTATTTGGTGCAGTAGGAAGTATGAGCGGAGGCGTAGACATCAGAGGTTGGTCAAC
The DNA here is from genome assembly GCA_047974415.1 of Bacteroidales bacterium. Classification (GTDB taxonomy): domain Bacteria; phylum Bacteroidota; class Bacteroidia; order Bacteroidales; family Prolixibacteraceae; genus JBKEAJ01. Next base: position 19,957 of record JBKECH010000097.1, read on the forward strand.
AAGCTTCGGAATACCCGACAGATTGGGAAAATACGCTGACAATCCGGAACTCTGGGAAGGTCTCGCAATTGAGAAGCAATTATTCCGTATTGTAGACGGAGATTTAGCAATCGTATTTGATTGTGGAATTGAAGACTTCTTTTACAAAGACAACCTACGTTTGCATCAAAAACTAATTGATAGAAACATCAAACATATTTTTATGTCTAAACCCGGAGGACACTCATGGGAATACTGGTCGAATTCAATAAAGTATCACATGCTATTCTTCAATGACTACTTCAATTCGAAAGAAATAGACAAATAGTAATAAAATCAAAATAATATAACAATGAAACATTTAAACCACATCTTATTATCTGCAATTCTGATATTCTGCACAATCCTGTCTTATGCAAAAGTGAGTACCCCCCACTTCTTTTCCGACAATATGGTGTTGCAAAGAAATCAAGTAATTAAAATATGGGGGAAGGCTGATAAAAAAGAAGCTGTAAGCATTAATTTTAATGGAAAAACAGTCTCGACAGTTACCGGCAAAGATGGTATTTGGCATGCCGAACTTCCTGCAATGAAACATGGAGGTCCATACGAGATGACTATAAAAGGCAATAGCAATACTATTAGCTTCAAAAACATTCTGATTGGTGATGTTTGGTTGTGTAGCGGTCAATCTAATATGGAGTGGAATCTCGGATCCTCAAACGGTGGTAAACAAGAGAACGAGAACTCAGAGAACTCTAATATAAGGTTGATACAAATACCAAAGAACATTCAATCAGAAGAAGTATTTGATACCAGAAAAACTCAATGGACTGAATGTAATCCCGAAACTTCAAAATCATTCTCTGCTGTAGGATATTACTTTGGAAAAAAACTTCAAACAGACCTTGATGTACCTATCGGACTAATCAATTCTTCTTGGGGAGGTACTGATATTGAACCTTGGACAAGCTGGGAAGGCTCTATGGGTAATGATGAGTATGCGAAATACAAAGGTAAGTCTGTAGTTGATGTACTTGGATATACCGCTGAAGATGTTGAGGAATTTAAGCATAAACTAGCTAACGATCCAGGTATTCCCGGTAAATGGTATGATCCAAAAACTAAAGTAAAAGGTTGGAAAGAAATGGAACTTCCAGGAATATGGGAAGATAAGATTGGTGAAGAAGATGGAATCATTTGGTTCAAAAAAGAAATCGAACTACCTGCTTCAGTTGAAGGTGAAAAGGGCAAAATAAACCTTGGAAGCATTGACGATAACGACATCACTTGGATTAACGGAGAAAAGGTTGGAGCTATAGGATTCTTTATGGCAAACCGAAACTACGAAATAAAATCAGGAATACTGAAAGCTGGAAAGAATACGGTTATTGTAAGTGTTACAGATGGAGGTGGTAACGGTGGTTTTGGAGGAAAACCAGAAGATATGTATATCGAAGTTGACGGCAAGAAGTATTCAATCGCAGGAGAGTGGGCATGCAAACCATCAGTGCTTAGCTCTGAGTATGGTTTCGGAAATAGAGGAACAGGTCCGAATGCGTTTGCTTCAATATTATACAATGGGATGATTGCTCCACTTGTGGGATATGGTATAAAAGGTGCTATATGGTATCAAGGTGAAAATAATGCCGGAGAAGCATACAGGTACAGAACTTTATTTCCAAACATGATTAAGGATTGGAGAAATAAATGGGAATATGAATTCCCATTCCTATGGGTACAGCTTGCCAGTTTCATGGCAAGTGACGAACAACCAACAGATAGCGAATGGGCAGAATTGCGTGAAGCTCAGAACATGACATTATCCCTTCCAAAAACAGGACAAGCCGTGATTACTGACATTGGTGAAGCTTTTGATATCCACCCTAGAAACAAAAAAGATGTAAGTGAACGACTTGCTCACTCAGCTTTGAATATCGCTTATGGAAAAGATGTATTAGCATCAGGACCAATATACAAAGAAATGAAAATTGAGGATAGTCGTGCAACACTATCATTCTCTAGCATCGGTGATGGACTTGGAACATTGGATAACTGCAAGTATGGATATGTAAAAGGTTTTGCAATTGCAGGAGAAGATAAGAAATTTGAATGGGCAAAAGCATACATCCTAGATAATAAAGTGATTGTTTGGAGCGAAAAAGTAAAGAATCCGGTGGCTGTCAGATATGGATGGATGAATAATAATATTGAAGACAACTTAATCAACAGTGAAGGTTTGCTCGCTTCTCCATTTAGAACAGACAATTGGAAAGGTATCACTGAAAAATAGGAAATAACACACAATACTAATAAATAAATTAGCTGTATGAATTTTATAAAACAAAACATCTTACTCTTAGCTGTCATCATGCTACTAATATCATGTAGCGATCAGTCTACGGTAAATGAGATGTCTCTCGACAGCGCTAACCCCGATATTGTTTGGGAGGTAAAGCCACAAGCTGACATTCAAAGTTCGGGAATGGAACTGTCAAAAGCAGGGAACCATATAAGAGACTTTGTGAAAGGTCTTGTTCCGGGCACCGTATTTACATCATATATAGATGCAGGAAAAGAAAAAGATCCAAACTATGCAAAGAACATTTGGGAAGTAGACGAAACTTTTTACAATCGTCCATTCTGGTATCGTACAGAGTTCAACCTGTCCGATAACTACAAAGAAGGTCAACGTGTATGGTTACACTTTGATAACACCAATAGATTTGCAGATTTCTATTTCAATGGCACGAAGCTTTCAGGAACAGAAGGCTCTACCAAAGATGTCAGTGGTCACATGATGCGCACAAAATACGATATCACAGATTTAATTGACAAAGCAGGAAAGAATGCAATTGCAGTACTAATTACCGATGCTGATGAAAAAAAGACCAGAGATGCAAAAGATGCTTATGGTGTTATTTGCAGCCCTTCTTATCTAGCAGGTGCAGGTTGGGATTGGATGCCATATGTACCCGGAAGATTAGCAGGAATTACCGGAGATGTTTATCTGAAATTTACAGGAGATGTGAGAATGCAAGACCCTTGGGTAAGATCAAAACTGCCAACTAATGAAAAGGCTGAGATATCAATAAAATCTGATTTAATAAATAACACCTCAAAGGATAAAGAAGTAGAGCTTATCGGTACAATTAACCCCGGAGCAATAAAATTCTCAAAAAGCATTACAGTAAAAGCAAACTCCATAGCCACTATTTTTATCAATAAAGATGATATTTCAGAGCTGATAATAGAAAATCCTAAGCTTTGGTGGCCAAATGGATATGGTGATCCCAATCTATACACTTGCAACCTTGAATGTAAAATAGACGGAAATGTTTCCGATCAAAAAGAAATCACATTTGGAATCAAGAGATATGAATATAAGATGGTAACAAACAAAGCAGATATGCCTGTTATGACTTTCTTCATAAATGGGCAGAAAATATATCTCAAAGGAGGAAACTGGGGAATGAGCGAATATCTATTACGATGTCGAGGCGAAGAATACGAAAGGAAGATTGTTCTACACAAAGAAATGAACTATAACATGATTCGCCTATGGACAGGATGTGTTACTGATGACGATTTTTACAAATATTGCGATAAACATGGGATCTTGGTCTGGGATGACTTCTGGTTGTATGTGGCTTACAATGACGTTGCTCAACCTGAAGCTTTCAAAGCAAATGCTCGCGATAAAGTTCGCCGTTTGAGAAACCATCCTTCAATTGCATTATGGTGTGGTGCTAATGAAACTCACCCAAAGAAAGAGCTTGATGATTACCTTAGAGCTATGGTGGCAGAAGAAGACGGAAACGAGAGGATGTATAAATCATGTTCAAATCAAGATGGGCTATCCGGTAGTGGATGGTGGGGAAATCAACCTCCAAAGCATCACTTTGAAACTTCGGGCAGCAACCTTGCATTCAATGATCCACCATATCCATATAGCTCAGAATATGGCTATGGACTACGTAGTGAAATCGGAACAGCAACATTCCCTGTATATGAAAGTGTAATTGAATTTATCCCAAAAGAAGATCAATGGCCATTACCTACAGATGAACAATTAAAAACCGATGATGACAATGTTTGGAACAAACATTTCTTCGGAAAAGAAGCATCAAATGCTAACCCTATTAATTACAAAAAAGCTGTAAACATTCAATTTGGAGAGTCCAACAGTTTGGAAGAGTTCTGTGAAAAAGCTCAATTCATAAATATTGAAGTTATGCGCGGAATGTACGAAGCATGGAATGATAAACTTTGGGATGATGCTACAGGAATGTTAATCTGGATGAGTCAGTCTGCATATCCTTCATTTGTTTGGCAAACTTACGATTACTATTATGATGCCTCTGGCTCATACTGGGGTGCAAAATATGCATGTGAGCCATTGCATATACAATGGAATTCATTATCTAATAGTATAAAAGTTATCAATACCACTTCCAATGACTTGAAAGATGCTACTGCAAAAGCCACAATATATAACCTTGTCGGAGAAGAAATGCCTCAATACTACAAAGAAACAAAGATTGACGTAGAAGCAAGTAACAGATCAGAAGCTTTTGTTCTGAACTTCAACCCATACAACTTGGCAAATGGCAAAACTGTTAAAGCCTCGTCCGAAGTTAAAGACGCTGCACTTGTTGTTGATGGCGGAGCAGGAAGCCGTTGGATAAGCGAGGCTGATGATAATCAATGGATATATGTAGATCTGGGAAAAGAGGAGCAAATAGAGACTGTTGTTATCAAATGGGAAACTGCGGCAGCTCAGGCATACGAGATACAGACTTCTAATAATGCTAAAGACTGGCAAACCGTCTATCAAACTAAGCAAGGAAAAGGAGATAGCGAAGAAGTAAGCTTCACTAAACAAAAAGCTAGATATGTCAGAATTAATTGCACCAAACGCAAAACTCAATATGCTTATTCAATATACGAAATTGAAATCTACGGAAGTAAACGAAGAGATAAAGAAATGACACCTATGAACTTCGTCAAACTAGAACTAGTAGACAATACCGGCAAAACAATTTCCGAGAATTTCTATTGGAGAAACGGTGAAAAAGATCTTGACTATACAGCCTTAAACTCACTGCCAAAAGCTGATATATCTTGTGAAATAACTTCTCAGAAGAGTAGCAAAGACTCGACAACTATTATTGTTGATATAAAGAATAATTCTTCAACAGTAGCATTTGGAAATCGCTTACGATTGGTGAATAAATCTACAGGTAAAAGAGTCCTTCCTCTGATAATGCCGGAGAATTATATAACCCTAATGCCCGGAGAAAGCAAAACAGTTCCAATCTCAGCCTCTTCTGAACTTATGAGTGGTAATGTAGAATTGCTATTGAAGCAATATGGATACAATGAAGAAGTGAAACAAAAACTTACTAATTCGTAGTTAATACTGAATATATGAATTGAACCCAGAATATCGTTAGTTTCTAATACAATACTTCGTTACAAAATTAAGCAGTCATAGTTCCGTAAAATATGAGTTGATCAATTAACTTTCTATTTTTTGCAGCGTATGGATTTCGACCGAACAAGTTAATAAATCTATCTAACAGCAACTTGTTGTGGTTTATGGTTTTAATATCAGCCATAGAGAATGCACCTCTTTCTTTCTTAGGGCGTTTCAACCAGTGTTGAACCTTAGCAACATTAATTGCAGTAAGAGAAGCATTAAAGTGGAAATGTAGCTTATTCTCACTTCGAGCCTGACAGTCATTTAAGCCCGTGTGCTGTTTTCCGTCGCGATATAAGAATTCGATCTGAAATCTACTTCTGGAGCTTTCTAATATGCTACGGGCTTCTTCCGCTGTATCTGTGCAGAAATATAGTTTTTGAATATCATTTCCATTGTCTTTTTTGTATGTTACATGCACTAAACGAATGTTTCGTTTGAGGGCTTTAGCATAAACAATGGCAGTGTAAATACATTCCTTTTCATCCTGCTCAACGA
>JBKECH010000039.1:0-1518 GCA_047974415.1 Bacteroidales bacterium
ATCCTTAATTCTAGGAACTTTACAATGCAAGTAACAATGGTGCTGAAAGAAGTTTAGATGTTGCCAAGTGCGCTCCACGGTATCGTGCGCAGTGTATAACTGACCATCTGATCCCTTAAATTTATGACCTCGAACAAATCGAATATAAATATCCAACTGTAGATTCTCTTTATCAAATGTGATACGTTCAACTTCCCATGGCATTTCTAATCCAAGGGCTAAAGCAAATATTTCTTGTGAGTTTTCCATGCACAAAAATAAAATTTATTTCCGATACCCACTACAAACGACATAGAGCCGGATTTCTTTACCGATGAAGATGTAAACACTGATATAAATTCTTACGATGGCTCGCTGATGGAAAAGGTAAGAGCCATCGAAGCCCTAAGCGATGAAGAAAAGAAAACCGTCTTTTCTATTGTAGATGCCTTTGCAGGTAAGAAAAAATTAAAGGACGCTCTCTCAAACGTCCTTACTGATGTAAAATAACAAAGCCCCGTGAGGGGCTTTTGCTGTTATTGATTTAATACTATTTTTATTCGCTTCTGTTCAGATTGCTTGTTTATATCTCCAACTATCTCTGCTAGTTTTTCCAATTCACAAGGTAGTTTATATTTTATCCCCTTGTTTCTAAACAACAAGCAAACGCCCTCAAACTCTAAAAAATTATTTAGTACATCGCCCAAACCTTCCTGAATAGCATCCCAATTTAAATCGTGTACTGTTATTAATTTAACTTGATAATACAAAGCTTCAAGTAAGGTGGGCTTATCCATTATCTCAAAAGGGTAATCATCAATAATTACAGCATAGTAGTAATTTCTCGTTAGAAAATATTGTAATGATAAAAACTCATTACTTTCTATCTGTGTATCTATTACGTTCTGCTTTTCATTACTTAACTGTTCCACAATTTCGCTAAACAGTATATTGTCATAATCTCTCATAACTTAACTGATTAACGATTTAATGGAATAATACTCTTGTAATGGTCTGGACTTAGAAAATATTCACTCTGTCCGCCTCTTAAAATTCTTAATGGTGATTTACTACCAAAGTTTAGCATATGGTATTCTTGCCAATAACCTGCTGGCTTACCATTTAACAAGGTATGTCCTTCTTTATTCAAATACCCAAAGGCATTTCGTGGTTTCAACGCTCCACTTTCTATTGCATTAATTGTTGGTCTAACGTGTACGGTTCCTTCCCCAACAACTTTTCCAAAAGACCTTGCCTCAACACCTGCAACAAAGTCAACCGTTCCACCTCCCCCCTTAGCGGCTCTAATTGTACTAAATCCCCCAACTCCCGCACTCAAACCTCCTACCACCAACTCTGGATTAGTCCACTGACTTAAAGCTTCGCTGCCCGACATTGCCATGGCATTCGACACGGAAGGATCTTGCAAGAAGTCGATTGCATTTTGTCTCGACCATTGACTGTTAAATTGGTCTAACAGAGCGTTCATTTCTCCTAGCGACTCAAAACCCAGCAAACTAGATTTCTGATAATCATTCC
>JBKECH010000137.1:0-2732 GCA_047974415.1 Bacteroidales bacterium
AGGGAGACACTTCTACTTTCATAGTTAATATGCGACAGCTGAATAACGATTCTTCCTGTCTTGCTTTGGATAGCGAATTGACCGATAGAGTCGCTAATACCTCCTGTTGTTTCTTCCTCTATTTGGATATTTACATTGCTTATCGGCTGTGCCGTAACGGCATCATAAACTGTGCCTTTTACAGTTTGATGAAAAAGTGGTTCTTCTTGTGCTAAGAGGGTGATGGGTAAAAATACCACAATAATTGATAAAATACAACATTTTTTCATTTCGTCATTATTTTAATATTTACAATACTTCGTTAAAAATGTTGATAACCATTTGCAAAATCAACAAAATAAATCGCTTTTTTATTTGATGCCCACGTACTATTACCTGCCTCACCAGTCCACTTACCATTAGTTCTAGGTAATCTTACCCACCCTAAAGGATCAATATAGTTATTAGTGTCTTCAACATAACCGTATGATGAAATACCTCCTAATAGCCCAATCGGATCAGTACTAATATAAACCCCATCCTCAGGATTGTAATATCTGAATCGGTTATAATACAGTCCGGTTTCATCATCATGAAATTGTCCTTGGAATCAGAAGTTGCACATATCTGCTTTCCCTTCCATTTCCACCACCTTTCCGTTGATGTCGAGCTGACAGCTCCATACTTGCTTGCCGCCGCTGTCGTACATGTGCGTTGGTGTGCCAAGATGGTCGCTTTCGATGCTATAATACTCGCCGTCCTGCAGTTTTGCTGTCGGAGTGAAACTCTCCTCGTCGTACACCCACGTTACCGCATGCTTTTCCCTGCCAGAACTCCATTCATGTAAAAGAACATTGCCGTCCCAAAGGTAATTCTTTTTTTTTGGAGATATTGGATATTCGGATTTTCAGACAACGGACGAACAGCCAAAAATTAGTGAACTGTGATGAGTGTTCGGAAAACAGCCAAAGCGAAGTAAGAACCACCAAAACAAACAGCCAACTAAACACTACATTTGGCTGTTACATTCTTAATTAAACTCTCAATTATCCATTGAATAAGGCTTATTAGGGGATTTTGGTTAGGTAGGATTGTATTAGAAAAGTGCAACATTTACAATATAAAACTATGCGAAGATACAAAATCACAACACAATAACAATCACTTGTTATCAATCACTTACAGAATAGAAATGCAATACCAACATATTTGGAGCGTTACTGAATCTGAACGGCACATCCTCTGCCTTGCCTTCTATTTCCTGCACCTTGCCGTTGATGTCTAGCTGGCAGCTCCATACTTGCTTGCCGCTAAATCATAACTACTACCATAATCAGCAAACCATATTTACTCTATAATCAAATGGTTATGACATATAATCCCATCAAGTCCTACAGAAGACTCTATGTAAGTTAATTTTGAACAAGAGTCGAAATATTTTATATTCCCGAATTCTTCAGAAATGTAATTAGGTATATTATCAAATTCAAAATTATTTATTTCATAAATCATATTCTGTTCTGCGAAAGGAGACAGCTCAAAATATACTACCTCAGTAAACTTTAAGCACACCTGTATATTGTCTTGATAATTTAAATACAAAGATAATACTTTGTTATTGCTATCATGGTGTAAACCAGAAATTATGTAGTCATGAAACATATTTGAATTATTTTCCATAAGAAGTGTTCTTTTTTTTCTCTCTTTCTGCTTCATCTTCTGTTAATGGTCTACCTTCTGATTTTTTCTTGTTAGGCGATTGCCCTTCATAATCCCAATCATGAGCGTGAGGCATACCCGCTCCATGATCATGTCCATAATCAACATCTAGATCGGGCTTACCCTCAGAATCATAATATCTTCTTTGCATTAATTCGTCAGTGTCTGGATTTCTTTTTTCCAGGAATCCATTTTCTGGACCTAAATCATTATCCTTGCCTTCAGGTAACCTATTTTTAGGTTTTCTTGCTAAACCAAATGGATCAATCCAACTATTACTATCCCGAACATACCCATAAAGATTTATACCTCCCGCCAATCCCAACGGATCAACCGAAATATAAACCCCATCCTCAGGATTGTAATATCTAAATCGGTTATAATACAGCCCTGTCTCCACATCATGGTACTGACCCTGATAGCGATGCGGCAGTGCTTCCGCTTTGCCGTCCATTTCGAGGACTTTGCCGTTGATGTCGAGCTGACAGCTCCATACTTGCTTGCCGCCGCTGTCGTACATGTGCGTTGGTGTGCCAAGATGGTCGCTTTCGATGCTATAATACTCGCCGTCCTGCAGTTTTGCTGTCGGAGTAAAACTCTCCTCGTCGTACACCCACGTTACCGCATGCTTTTCCCTGCCAGAACTCCATTCATGTAAAAGAACATTGCCGTCCCAAAGGTAATTCCTTTTTACCGTAATTTCAACTTCGGTGCTAAAATATTCTGTTTTTTTACTCAAACGCCTGCCTAGCGCATCGTAGGTAAAGAATACTTTGTGCTTTTCGGGAGTGACAACTTTTTCGAGCATACCCTCCGTATTCCAATAATAACGGCTCTTTTTCAGCTTCGTAGATAGCCATCCACCTTTGCGATAGAACTTCTCCACGAGGAACCCCTCGTTATTGTAGCGGTAGTGCCAGTCGCCTTTGCTCATCAACTGCTCGCCGTTGCCAAGCTCGCAGAATGCGGCATCCTCGCCAAAGATGCTTCCTGCCTTGTCGGCACGTCGGTGTTGCTCCTTGCCATTGCCATAC
>JBKECH010000132.1:0-31362 GCA_047974415.1 Bacteroidales bacterium
TCAGATATTTAGAATCGTGATATTACCAAGTTTATTAATTCAGAATTCGACAGAATTAGATAAAGACAGATTGCAATCTATGGATTATAATGAATTGACCAATACCCTAAAAAACAGTAATATCAAATTTAAAGAGCGTATAGTAATAAAGTAATAATTTTAGGTGTGAAGTTAATTTTATTACCTTTGCTCCTCGGTTATGGTCTCATAGTTCAAGGGATAGAATAGAAGTTTCCTAAACTTTAGATCCAGGTTCGAGTCCTGGTGAGACCACTAAAATATTTTTCAATACGCTAAAAGCCAGCAATATAAAAGGTGGCTTTCTTTATTTTTCCCCACATATTCGCATTCTTATTGATACAAAATAAAAAACTGAGAATAGATAAAACACCTAGCCTCAGTTTTTTGAACACTCATAAAGAGATCGACGCATGCATTAGCCACCACTTTCTACATGCACAATATATATATTACAAACTAACTTTAACTCCTAGCCTCGCATTTATTCCTGCTTGCTCTAGGTTTCCAAAATCGAAGTATTTAGAGTCGAAAAGATTGAACCCTTCAGCAAAGACGCTAATTTTACCAAGTTGCCAATTTAGTTTTGCGTCTAAAAGAGCAAAAACTTTGTAATCTTCTTCAGGTAATTCTTTTTCATTATAAGGTATATATGTGCCATTACGTTCTTGCACAGACAGATTCCAGTTTAAAGTTATATTTTCCACTACTCCATGTAGCGCAGTCAGATTAAACTTATGTCTCAAAAAATCAACAGCATACTTAGATATCTTATTGTTTTTTTGTTTTTCTGCATACATGTAAGTATAATTTGCAGATACTTTTTTTAATCCTAGTAGGTTTGTTGTATTTATCTTCTTTTTTGCTCCCAGCTCTACACCTGCAAAGTTCATCTGAGTAAGATTAACACTTTTCCATTTATCCTCAACGCTAGCTTTCACCCAGTCTATCAGATCTTTGTCGCGACGATAGAACACATATGAATAAGCGGAGAAGTCCTTATTTCTATAACTCCAGCTAAACTTGAAATTATTGGCAAATTCAGGTTTCAGCTTATTGTTGCCTATTAGATCTGCTTTTTTATAGTACAAATCTGTGAATGTAGGTAATCGCATATCTCGCTTTGCATAAAATTTGAAATAGTGTGCCCCTGCCGAATAGTATAACTCTAGTCCTGGCAAAAAGTAATTCCCATTATTATTCCCATTTATAAAACTACCTGCCAATAAAGCTTTCACCCCTAATTTCTCAGCAATAATAGATTGATTATGAATCATGAACAAACTTGCTATAGATCTATCAGCCTGCAAGTCGTAGGAGGTGTCTATTCCTGGCACTTTTACTGGATCTGATGTTTTCTCTCCCAAATTATTACTGATAATACCTTCGTTTCTGTAGTTTGCTCCTATAAATGTGTTAGTGTTTACACTCCACTTTATATTATAGTTAAGTGCACCTCCGTATATTTTATTTAGGTGATAGTTATGTCCTCCATACCAAGATGGAGGTGCTGTGTCTCTAAAGAGCTTAAAAACCGAACGATTATCTCGATAATATATATTTGCACTCAGTTTATTAAATTCAAAATTACTCGACATCGTATTTATATTCTCCTCCGAATACTGATCGGGATATGCAGGAGTATAAAATCCGCGAGAGCCAAACTTTCGCTTCGAATGCGAATATTGCCCACTCGCTTTAAACTCTCCATTAGTAGATACATATACAGCTTGACCGCCGAGTTGTTTGTTATCGTAGTCAGTGTTATCTATGTAGCCATCGCTATTGTTTAGATTTCCCATAGCCGATAAATTAAACTGCCCAGCATTGAACCCAGTATAGGCACTCAGGCTTTTGGTGCTATAACTCCCATAGCTAAAAGCTGCTTCTTTGCTATTGTCTGTTTTGGTTATAATATTCACTCCTCCGGTAATTGCTAAAGCTCCGTACTTTGCAATGTCAAGACCATCAACAAGCGTTATTTGCTGAATGGCTTCGTTTGGAATGTTGAGAGAAAGATTTTGGTGTCCTGTCTGTGGGTCAGTCAGGTTGACTCCATTAAAAATAAGAGCCGATTGGTCGAAATTTCCACCGAGTATGCTTAGGTCTGATTGAGTTCCTGCCATTCCTCTGTTTCTAATGTCAACAGACGACAGTTGCTCGAGTAAGTCTTCGAGGCCTTTCGACGGCGAGACTGCAATTTCAGAAGATACAAGTGTCTGGTTGATCTCATTAAGCAGAGGTGCGACAACGATTTCCACTTCATCGAGAGTATTAACCCTGTCATCCACGCTATCCTTTGCACTTGTTTCTGCACTTTTGGTATCAGTTTTGCTCTGCCCTGTGGCAACGCTTGTTAGAACCGCTATACACAAGGTTCCAATAGTTACTACTTTTCCTAGCGAGCAGAACACCGCATAGGGTTGCCTGCTCCATCGTTTAAAATGGACGACAACATTCTTTACTTTAAAATTTTCCATCTATAATTATACATTTAAGATTAAACGCAACAAAGATACGGAATATTTACGTTTTTTGCCTTGGCTCTAAAGTGCTTTTGGCATGGTTTATGCTATGTTCCCCAAGTGTAAAACTATTTATACTAGAACGACCTCTCAAGTCGTTCGAATATCCAAACAAACCCTCTTACCCTAGCTCTATTCATTTAGAGTTAGGGTTTTTTGACTTATAAGCCTCCCTACTCATTCCTACAAGATTCCTACAGAATTTGTTCTTATATTTGCAAATAAATTAATAATATACAGAAATGCAGAAACTTTTACTTTTTACATTCATGATAGCCTGTTGCTTTTTTACCAAAGCACAAGAAAATACCGATGCTGAACAGTTTAGAGACTTCCTAGAAGACTCCAAATTTTCGGATTTGCCATATTACACTTACGGCAAAGGTTTGGGAGTAACTACACCCGACAGCCTTTATAATATAAACTTACGCTTCAGGATGCAAAGTCGAGCTACTTTTATGAATGACGGAGATAGCACCATGCTCTCTGCTCAAGTGAGGCGATTACGCCTTCGCTTCGATGGCTTTGTGGGTTCTCCTAAATTTCAATACAGCATTCAATTATCATTTACCCACGGAGATGTCAATAACCCCAACGGATTGATAAATATTATTCGAGATGCATCGTTTTCGTATAAACCCAACAGCAAGTTTCAGTTCATTTTCGGACAGACTAAACTACCTGGAAATAGACAACGCCTAAACTCGTCTGGAGCATTAGAATTGACAGACCGCTCAATAAACAACGCTCTATTCACTATAGACAGAGACTTTGGTATTCAGTCCAAGAACTTTGGGAATATTGGCAAAATGCCATATATCATTAGTGGTGCAATATCGACTGGTGAAGGACGTGGATGGCAAGGAGCAATGAGACCAACAGACCTTGCATATACAGGTAAACTTGAGATTTATCCTTTTGGTAAGTTTAAAAAGAACGGAGCATATTTTGAGGGAGATATCCTCAGAGAAGAATCCCCCAAATTAATGCTCTCAGGGGCATATTCGTATAACAAAGGAACGGATAAAACCCGTGGGCAATTGGGAAAAATGATGCTCGAAAAAAGAGACATAAGTTCAACATTTGTAGATGCAATGTTTAAGTACAACGGTTGGGGGGCGATTGCTTCGTTTATGATGCGCAGTTGCGATGAGCCTATAGTTTCGGGAATAGACTCAGAAAAAAATCCTTATTTCTATGAGGTTACCGCAGGAAAAGGCACAGACCTTCAGCTAAGCTACACTACAAAAAACAAATGGGCATTTTCAGGTAGATACTCCTATAAAAATCTGAACAAAGAGCTAAATAATAATTCTAATTTGAACCTACCCGACCAAAACGATTATTCGATGGGCATTACAAAATATATTTGGGAACATGCATTTAAGCTCCAAGGAGAATTTACCTATAGCAACTTAGTGTTTAATATTCATGATATTAACACATGGTATCTTAGATTCCAAGTGGAAATTGGCATTTGATGCAATAATATATTATTACTATTTCTGTAATATAGACTTTCGATTCTGAATTATTTTTACTACTATTGTGGAAAACAATTAGTAAAAATAAATTATGATAAATTTACTTCTAATAACCGATATCTCCGTGGCACTTCTCGGAATATCGGTTGTATTTGCTGTGCTTGTCATTGTAATGCTGGTGGGCAATCTGCTAATCCGAATTACAAACAAGCTACCTTCTAAAAACACAGCTCTTAAAAAACAAACAAAATTCCAAGCTATTCCAGACGGTGTCGTTGCAGCCCTTGTGGCCACAGTCAACATCGCAACGGGAGGTCGTGGGGTAATTACAGAAATAAAAAATCAAAGAAAATGAAGAAAGAAATAAAATTCTCGTTATTGTACAGAGACATGTGGCAATCGTCGGGTAAGTACGTGCCACGAGTAGATCAATTATTAAAAGTAGCTCCACACATCATCGAAATGGGGTGCTTTGCAAGAGTAGAAACCAATGGTGGTGGTTTCGAGCAAATAAATCTACTTTTTGGAGAGAATCCTAATAAAGCAGTCAGAGAATGGACTCAACCGTTTAACGATGCAGGCATACAAACCCACATGCTGGAAAGAGCACTAAATGGCATAAGGATGAGTCCCTGTCCTGCCGACGTGAGAAAATTAATGTACAAAGTCAAAAAAGCACAAGGCACAGATATTGCACGTTCCTTTTGCGGACTTAACGACCCACGAAACATCATAGACTCAATTACCTATGCTAAAGAAGGTGGGATGATTGCACAGGCGTGCTTGGCAATTACATATTCCAAAGTTCATACAATAGAATATTACGTGAACCTTGCAAATACTCTGATAGAAGCTGGCGCAGATGAAATATGCCTCAAGGACATGGCAGGAGTAGCTCGCCCTGCATGGCTTGGAAGAATTGTAAAAAAAATAAAAGAACAGCACCCAAACATTGTATTACAATATCACGGGCACTCTGGTCCAGGCTTCTCTATGGCTACAATTCTAGAAGCTGCACGCGCTGGCGTAGAGTATATTGATGTGGCAATGGAACCCCTTTCTTGGGGGACAGGACATTCAGATCTGCTTGCCGTTCATGCCATGCTTAAAGATGATGGTAGCTTTATTTTACCAGAGATAAATATGGATGCTTACATGCAAGTGCGCAGGCTAACAACAGAGTTTATCGAAGATTTCTTGGGATACTACATCAATCCAAAAAATAGATACATGAATTCGTTACTTATCGGTCCAGGGCTTCCTGGTGGAATGATGGGCTCGCTAATGGCAGATCTCGAAATAAATCTGAAATCTCTAAATAAGTGGCTGGACAAGAATAATATAAAAACTTTGACCATAGATGATTTACTCATAAAACTATTCAATGAGGTGGAATATATATGGCCCAAAGTGGGCTACCCTCCCCTAGTCACACCTTACAGTCAGTACGTTAAGAACCTGGCATTGATGAATGTTTCTCAATTAGAAAAAGGTAAAGAACGCTGGACAATGATAGCCGATAATATTTGGGATATGCTATTAGGAAAAAGCGGACAGCTACCAGGAGAGCTTGACATTGAATTGGCAGAGCTGACACGAAGTCAAGGACGTGAGTTCTTCACCGATAATCCTCAAAGCCTATACCCAGACCAACTGAACGTGTTCGAAAAAGAACTTCAAGACAATGGCTGGGAGCGAGGACAAGACGACGAAGAGCTATTTGAATTGGCAATGCACCCGCAACAATATAGAGCTTACAAATCAGGAGAAGCAAAAGTAGCATTCACAAAAGACCTTGCAGAGAAAAGAGTAATTGGTGCTGGGGTTATCAAAGTAAAGAAAAAAGATAAAACCCCCGATATCGCGCCAGTGACTTTTAACACAGCCCCATCATCTATGATTATAAATGTGAACGGAGAGGACTTCAATGTATCGGTAAGCTATCCTGGCACAAACGAATCCTCCACATCGTCTGCTACAAGTACAACAAATGCTCAGCCTACCCCTACATCATCGGCAAGCACCTCTGCCAAGGAGGTACTCGCACCACTAGAGGGCAAGTTTTATCTTACAAAGGACAATTCGGACACTCCTATAAAGGTAGGCGATAATGTGAAAAATGGTCAGGTTGTCGGATACATAGAGGCTATGAAAACTTTTAATGCCATCACAGCAGAATACTCAGGCAAGATCATTGCAATCCATAAAGCCAACGGTGATTCTGTAGACGAAGATGACACCCTCTTTTCAGTTGAAGTACAGTGAATCAGACTGGATGTTTATTTATATAATGACTAATTAGCAAAGTGAGCATAACGCAGGTATTAGCTTTATAGACGGACTCTAATTAGCAAAGTAAGAACCTTGCGACTAGATTTTGTAGACTGATTTTGCCGAGCAACGATATCAAATGTTATGTTTAGGTCGCTAAATATACAAAAAGAATAATGGAAATATTACAAAGGATATACGAGATGACCGCCTTGGGAGAGGTATTCTCGCACCCTGAAAATTTATTAATGCTACTCATTGGTGGAGTTCTGTTATACCTTGGCGTTGCCAAGAAATACGAACCCCTATTGTTGGTACCCATAGGCTTTGGTGTAATACTGGCAAATATTCCACTTGCAGGAATGGGCGTTGTATCCCAATCTGCCGTAACCCTTGCCGACGGCTCACTTATGAACATTCCGACGATAGCTAAAGAACATGGGATTATGAGTATGCTGTACTACATGCTCATAAAAACAGGACTGCTTCCTCCTATAATATTTATGGGCGTAGGTGTACTTACGGATTTTGCCCCAATGCTGAGAAATCTAAAACTCTCGCTTTTTGGAGCCGCAGCACAGTTAGGAATATTTACCGTTTTTCTAGCAGCAATTTTGGTAGGATTCTCTTCCAAAGAAGCGGGAGCATTAAGTATTATTGGTGGAGCAGACGGCCCGACAGCTATTTACACCACTATAAAGCTAGCACCTCACTTACTTGGTCCTATTGCCATTGCAGCGTATTCGTATATGGCTCTGGTTCCAATTATCATTCCAATGGTAACAAGGTTGCTTTGCCGTAAAAAAGAATTAGAAATCAACATGAAGGAACAAGACAAGCTTTTTCCTGCGAAGGCTAAGATTAAAAACATGCAAACCTTGAAGATACTTTTTCCTGTTATACTTGGAATAATTGTAATAATTATCGTACCTTCGTCAGGAGTGCTTCTAGGTATGTTGCTGTTTGGGAATTTCATCAAAGAGATAGGTTCATCGGTAGCTCGTTTGTCCGATGCTGCATCGAGTACCATCCTTAATACTGCAACTATATTCTTAGGACTGACAATTGGAGCCACAATGACAGCAGAGGTATTCTTAAAGGCTGAAACATTGGGAATTATCTTAGGTGGATTTTTAGCTTTCTGTCTATCAGTAACAGGAGGTATCCTTGCCGTAAAGATTTACAATACCTTTGCTAAGAAAAAAATAAATCCTCTTATAGGTGCAACTGGACTGAGCGCTGTGCCAATGGCATCAAGAGTAGCAAACGAGATGGCGTTAAAATACGACTCAAAAAATCATATTTTGCAATACTGTATGGCTAGCAACATTGCAGGAGTTATTGGTTCGGCGGTAGCTGCTGGAGTGCTTATCTCCTTCCTAATGTAGGCGCTACATATATCAAACAAACAGATTAAATGTATTTGCTGATGAATGTATTTAATCTGTTTTCTCCCCTCTCAGATTCTCGCATAGCAATTTGCATATCAATGCTCTATCTGTAGAAATCCCCAACAAGTGCATAAATTTGGTTGTTGCTGCTTCGATGGTCATATCCCCACCATTGATAACCCCAATATCCAAAAGATGTTTCCCTGTTTCATAGGCAGACATATTTACACTTCCTGTCATACACTGAGAAATGTTTAACACTATCACGCCCTGTTCGATAATATCTTCAAGCGCACTGCTAAACACCTTGTTAGTAGGCATATTACCAGCTCCGTATGTTTCAATAATAAGACCTCTTATATTACTCAGACTTGCTATATATCTTAGATAATCTACTTGCATAGAAGGAAATATTCTTACACAGGCTACTTCATTGGACAATCTAAAGTCTACACCAAACAAAGCATTTCCAGGGTGCATTATAAAATTCCTACGAAAATCAATATCTATACCAGCAACCGCAAGCACTGGGTAGTTGGGTGATTTAAAAGCTTCGAATTGATCTGCAGACCACTTCAGTGCCCGATTGCCCCTATACAATACAGAATTGAAAAAAATGCTGACTTCGGGAACATCTGCTCTGCCATCGTCCGAGTAAGATGCTGCAATTTCCAAAGCTGTAATTAAATTTTCTTTACCATCGGTTCGTAAAATCCCAATAGGAATCTGCGAGCCAGTAAGCACTATAGGCTTGGCAAGATTTGAGAACATAAAACTCAGAGCAGATGCTGTATATGCCATAGTGTCAGTGCCGTGCAAAACTACAAAGCCATCATACTGATAGTATTTATCTTGAATAATATTGGCTATATCAATCCAACTTTCAAAAGTTATGTTCGACGAATCTATAACTGAATCGAATGATATGGTATCTATATTAAAATCAAAACGGCGAAGCTCTGGAAGCTCCTTTTCTATTCTGTCAAAATCAACAGGTGTAAGAGTGTTTTTCTCGTGATTGAACACCATCCCAATTGTTCCGCCCGTATATATTAGTAGTACAGATTTTCGTTGCATATGTTTATTTACAATTAACTTCTGAAATAGACCAAGTTACAGCCCAAATAGCTTTCGTGCATTTATTGTTGTTTGTTCGGCTATTTCTTCGATTGTCACACCCCGTTCTTCCGATAATTTCTTTGCAATGTCATACACATAAGCGCTCTCATTTCGTTTGCCTCTATGTGGAGAAGGAGTCAGAAATGGGGCATCTGTTTCTAAGACAATATTTTCTAAAGGCACATCTTTAACCGTAGCGCACAGCTTACTCCCTTTAAATGTAAGAACACCTCCTATTCCTAGATGAAATCCCATTTCTATTATCCTGCGTGCGTGATACTTACTGCCCGAGAAGCAATGGAATACACCACTAAGCTCTCCTTTTTCAAATTCTTCTAGAACCTCAAAAGCATCATCAAAAGCATCTCTCACATGAAGTACTACAGGCAAACTTTTCTCTGTCGCCCAGTTCAATTGCTCCTTGAAAGCCTCTTTTTGCTGAGAAATAAAACCCTTGTCCCAGTATAGGTCCACCCCTATCTCGCCTACTGCCACGCATTGGTTTTGGTCTAGTTCTTGCTTTATTAAACCCAATTGCTCTTTGTAATTATCTTTTACGTCTGAAGGGTGAAGTCCCATTGCAGGATACAACATCCCTGGATATCGCTTGCAAAGAGAAATTAACGGTTCAATAGAATTCTTATCAATATTTGGAAGAACGACGCTTTCAACCCCTCTATTTTGAGCTCTTTCAATTACGTCATCTATATCCGAACAAAAGTCATTTAAGTACAAATGAGCATGTGTATCAAATAGTTGCATATTACAATATATTATTTAGTCCCAATATAAGGACATCAAATTAATTAGGCTATCCATTTACCATTAACAATTCATCACTAACAATTAATTTCAGAGTCCAACCCAAACCATGTATTAGCTCTCCTGCTAAGGTGCTCCGAGTTTAACTTTCTACCTCAGACTCGTTTCATATATCCATTTTGTCGCCCAAAAGTAAGTATTTTACATTTACAACTATACTTTTTTGTACATTTGTGTTTTTATACAAGGTATTTTTTGTTGTAATCAAAATATAATAACATGAGCGATTGGAAAAAAATATTTGAAACCGAAGCGTTACACATGGCTCACATAGCAAAGGATGTATTGATGGAAAATAATATTCCTGCAGTAATTAAAAACACCAGAGACTCCTCCCTTCCCGTCTACGGTAAAATAAGAGTCCTAGTGAGAAGCGAAGACGAAATGAAAGCTCAGGAAATAATCAACACCTTAAAAATATAGTAAATGTCTGACTTGAAATCCCGCTTATTACCTGGTTTCATATTTGTTATAACAACCGTTGCATGCATGCTTCTTGGAGGATACTATCTTTTTGCCTATGTTCTTATTGCACTTACCTTGTCACTCCTAGAGATGAAAAGCATAATAAGTCGATTGGGAGGCAAGCCGTCCTTATTCCCTTTCTTTGTAGCTGGATATTTTGCCCTAGTCTTGTTTGCGCTCAATAAATTCACAGATTTCCACGCAAACATGTATTATTATCAATTCCTAATACTCATATTGATGTCTGTGGAACTATTTAGAAAGCCACAAAAACCGACTTTAAACGTACTGTCATATTGTATAGTACTAGTCTATTTGGGCATGGGGTTTACAAGCATGCTGAATGTAGCAAATATAGATAATAGCACCTTCGATGGTAGTACATTATTATGCATTATTATTATAAACTGGATGAACGACACTGGAGCATGGTTTTGGGGCAGGAGGTTTGGCAAGCATAAATTAATAGAACACGTGTCGCCTAACAAAACCATAGAAGGCACTGTAGGTGGGGCTATTACGGCAATTCTGACTAGTCTTGCAATAAATTATATAACGAGCAGTCATGATTTCCTACTATGGCTCGCCATTGCCATCACCATTGTCATATTTGGTAGCCTAGGCGACTTGTTCGAGTCTTTATTGAAAAGAAAGGCCAACATAAAAGACTCAGGAAAATTACTCGGCGGACATGGGGGAATTATAGACAGATTCGACAGTTTGCTTTTTGCCGTTCCTGCCGTATATTTTATTCTGAACATTGTAAATCAGTTATAGCATGAAAAGATATCAGAACCAGTCTGATACAGAAGAATGATTAGATTGGCGAGATACATGTGACAACTAGAAACAAAACATAAACACATGAAAGTCCTTTATCTGACAATTTGCTTTTTAATATTACAATCTTATACATCTATAGCGCAGGATTCTACAGTCCTATCGGCAGACCAAAAAGTAGCGAAGCCTCTTTCTGTAAGCGAGATTACCGTCCAATATAAAAAAGACTATCTTTATCTAGACAGACTTACTGAATCTATACCCAGCGACGAACAGATAACAAAAGCCACAAAAGAATTTAGTCCTAAGATAAAAAAGTTAGGACAGGAGCTAGAAAGAGTGGAACAAAGTGTTGAAATTGCAGATAACACAAGCATGCTAAAGAGATGTATTTCAAGAGCAAACACACTCGAAAAGAAATTAAACACAGGGACAACAAGACTTATTGCCAACAACGAGAAGTACTACGAAGACGTGCAGAACTTAGAGAAAATGGCAAATGTGTGGGAATTGACAAAAAATGACTTATCAAAAGAAACAACATCAAGCTCATTCCTCAAGCAAATAGACAAGCTATATAGAGAGATTGAGAGCACAAAGACAATACTCAACAAAAGACGCTTGAATGTCATGAACATCACCTCAGACTTTACAGACATGTCTCTGAGGATAAGTAGAGTAAAAGAAAAAGCAACAAGTAAAAAAGAGATTTTAGAACATAACATAAGCTCTAAAACACAAAAAGACATAACCAATATAAAGTTCTCTTTACTTTCAAAAGACCAACTACAAAACACAGAAGATCAGATTGACAACTTTGCCTCTGAGATGGTTTCCTTTGTAAACAATTGGAGCAACGAGATTTTTATTTGGTTTGTTACCTGCGCTCTTACTGTGGGATTAATAATACCATCAGTACTAAAAAAAAGAAAAATACCCAACTCCGAAAGCAACGAAATGCTAATCAGGCATCCAATAGCAAGTTTGATGTTAGTAGTCATTGCTTTCATATTCATTATTTTAAAAGACATGCCCTCGACATTGAAAGACCTTGTTATTGTCTGGGCTCTAATAATCATAGTGTATTTAATGCACAAGCATATAAGCGGACAACTTTACAAGACACTTGTACTAAGAAGTTTTCTGCTAATTCCTCTATTCATATGCATAAATATATCACAAGAGTATGCAATAGCAAGACTGTCTATGGTGTTGGTTATATTAGCAGAGCCATATATGCTATATATAATTGTAAAAGTACTGAACAAATCGGAAACAATAAACAGAAAAGTAAGAAATGCCTCAATATTCATTTCTATCGTCTTTGGGATTATGTCCATCGTCGCACTTATTTCTGCAATTCTTGGCTATGTGATGCTCGCCGAAAGATTAATGTATGCAATATACAAAAGTGTCTATTTAGCCTTTGCTCTATATATATTATGTCAAATATCTAAAGTTTACATCATTAGTTTTCTTGAAAGTCAAGTTGGCTCAAAAATTAATGTATTTGCACTCAACAAAGAAGCCATTATTTCCAAAGCTCAAACTATTATCAAGGTTATTGCTTTAATAATATGGAGCATAACGTTTCTGAGCGAAATAGGTATTTACAATAATGTGCACGACCTTTTGATTAGCATCTTGGACAAAGGATTCAACATTGGCGATGTCCACATAAGTATAAGGATGACAATAGGTTTTACACTGACAATCTACTTAGCAATAGTAATATCTTCTCTAATACAACAGATTCTAGCTGAAGATATTTTGAGCCACACAAAAATATCTAGTGGAGTGTCGTACACAATATCCATTCTTGTAAGATACTTCTTGTTGACAATAGGTTTTCTCATAGCCTTGAGATTGGTGGGTATAAAATTTAGCGACATGGCAATTATAATTAGTGCCTTTGGTGTAGGTATAGGTTTTGGACTGCAAAGTATATTTAGCAACCTTGTGTCGGGGCTGATTTTGCTTTTTGAACGCCCTATTGAGAAAGGTGACACCATAGAAGTCGGCACTCTTATAGGCACTGTAACAGACATAGGCATAAGGTCCAGCAAAATACATACTGTAGATGGCGCAGAAGTAATTGTACCTAATAGCAACTTAATTACAAACGAAGTAGTAAACTGGACATTATCCGACAGAAAAAGAAGAATTGAAATTCTTGTAGGAGTATCATACAATTCTGATCCTCACCAAGTAAAAGACCTAATGATGGGAGTATTAGAAAATGCTAACAACATATTGAGATATCCAGAACCCCTTATATTATTTCACGAGATGGCAGATAGTTCATTGAATTTCAGGCTACTATTCTGGACAGACAAATACGAAGAATGGGTAAAGATAAAAAGCGAAGTTACCTTTGCCGTATTCGACATTCTTGGAGAGCATAACATCGAAATCCCTTTCCCTCAACAAGACTTACACATAAGAAGTGGCCTCGAAGCTCTTGGTTCAAAGCTAGAAAATAAAGGATAAGCAGTAACTATCCATAATACACGAGACTTGAAATAGAGGCTTAAGGCATATAAGAACCTGTAAGATCGTGTTTTGTTTATGTGGATTATCAATGAGCAAAACAGACGGAATACAGGTAGTAGGCACATAAACAATCATTGATAAATTTATTACATTTGCACGTTTTACTATAAAAAAAATATCCATGTCAAATGACAGCATAAAAATAAGTGGCGCAAGAGAACATAACCTGAAAAATATAGATTTAGAAATACCTAGATATGCACTAACAGTAATAACAGGCCTCAGCGGAAGCGGAAAGTCATCCTTGGCTTTTGATACTATTTATGCAGAAGGTCAAAGACGCTACATAGACACCTTCTCGGCTTATGCTCGCTCTTTTATTGGCAATATGGAGCGTCCTGATGTTGACCAAATCACTGGCCTGTCGCCAGTAATATCCATAGAACAAAAAACTACTAACCGAAACCCTCGCTCAACAGTTGGCACCACCACCGAGATATACGACTTCCTTAGACTTTTGTACGCACGCACTGCGGAAGCATTCTCAATGAATACGGGCGAGAGAATGGTGAAATATACCGACACACAGATTTTAGAACTGGTTATATCTAAATTTAAAAATAAGAAAATACTCGTTCTATCCCCCATCGTCAGAGGCCGCAAGGGGCATTATCGCGAACTATTCGAACAGTTTATGGCAAAAGGCTACTTACAAATGCGAGTTGACGATGAGATAAAAGATCTAGTACCCAAAATGATGGTAGACAGGTACAAAAACCATCACATAGAGCTTGTTGTAGATAAATTGAAAGCCGACGACACAAACAGCAATAGACTAAAAAAGTCTATTGATACAGCCATGAAACAAGGAAAAGGGACAATGATGATACTAGATATAGATAGTTCTGCCGTATCGTATTTTAGTCGTGCCCTGATGTGTCCTACAACTGGTATTTCTTACAATGAACCCTCTCCTCACAGTTTTTCATTCAACTCGCCACATGGCGCATGCCCTCATTGTAATGGACTAGGTATACTCAGCGCAATAGACGTAGACAAGCTAATTCCAAACACTCAAATTTCTATAGACAACGGCGCAATAGCACCCCTGGGCAAACGGCGCAATGCACGTATTTTTAGCATCGTGGATGCCGTAGTAAAAAAAAATAACGATTCCACATCAATACCCATATCTGAGGTAAGCAAAAAAACCATTGATTCCATCCTTTATGGCACTCCCGAGCAAGTTTATATCACAGAAAAAACAGTCACAGGACGAGAGTTTAAGAGCAAGGTAGACTTCGATGGAATAATAAAGTATATAGAGCAGGAAGCTGAAGCTGCAGAGTCAAAAAGTGCACAGAAATGGGTTAATCAGTTTATGCGAAAAAACACATGCAAGGCGTGCAAAGGCAATAGGTTAAAAGCTGAGTATCTGCAGTTTAAAATTGACGACAAAAACATTGCCGAAGTTGCCAGAATGGATATTACAGAGCTCTGTACATGGATAAACGGCTTAGAAAATAAACTTTCGGACAAACAATTAAAAATTGGTATTGAAGTTATAAAAGAAATACGAGATAGAGTCGGCTTTCTTATGGACATTGGCTTGTACTACCTCAGTCTAGACCGTTCGTCGGCAACACTCTCGGGCGGAGAGTCGCAGCGCATAAGGCTTGCCACACAAATTGGTTCACAATTGGTAAACGTTCTATACATCCTAGACGAACCATCTATTGGTCTACACCAGCGAGATAACAACAAACTTATAGACGCCTTACAACACCTTCGAGACACTGGCAATACGGTAATTGTGGTTGAACACGATAAGGAAATGATGCTTAATTCCGATTATTTAATAGATATTGGACCTAAAGCGGGGGTACATGGTGGCGAAGTCATCGAACAAGGTAGACCTCAGGATATAAAGAAGAAAAACAGTCTGACCGCTCAGTACCTAAATAACAAGCTGGAGATAGCAGTGCCAGAAGCTCGAAGAAAAGGAAATGGAAAAACTCTCAAGTTATTTGCTTGCACAGGAAATAATCTTAAAAATGTAAATGCTAGTTTCCCCTTGGGAACACTAATTTGCGTTACGGGAGTATCTGGAAGTGGAAAATCTACACTCATAAACGAGACTTTGCAACCAATTCTTAGTCAACATTTTTACAAGTCCTTAAAAGAACCATTGCCCTACAAAAGTGTCGAAGGCTTAGAACATTTAGATAAGGTAGTACAAGTTGACCAAAGTCCTATCGGGCGCACACCTCGCTCAAATCCTGCCACATACACTGGGGTGTTTGGAGATATTCGCAATTTATTTGCTGAACTTCCCGAAGCTAAAATACGAGCCTATAAACCTGGGCGCTTTTCCTTTAATGTCAAAGGAGGCAGATGCGAGGAATGTCAAGGAGCCGGACTTAAACAGATAGAAATGAACTTCTTGCCAGATGTTTATGTTCACTGCGACAAGTGCAACGGAAAACGTTACAATAGAGAAACTTTAGAAGTAAGGTATAAGGGCAAATCCATTAGCGACGTCCTAAATATGACAATCAACCAAGCCGTTGAGTTCTTTGAAAACATACCGTCGATTATTAGAAAAATAAAAACTCTCCAAGATGTCGGATTAGGATACATCACCCTAGGGCAATCGTCGACAACCATTTCTGGAGGCGAGGCTCAACGGGTTAAGCTAGCATCAGAATTATCTAAGCGCAGCACAGGCAACACTTTCTATATTCTCGACGAACCCACCACAGGACTTCATTTTGAAGACGTGCGCATCTTGCTAACATCGCTTCAAAGAATTGTTAATCAAGGCAATACCGTCCTGATTATCGAGCACAACCTAGATGTGATAAAAGTGGCAGACTATATTATAGACATAGGCATGGAAGGAGGAAAAGGTGGTGGCGAGATAATATGTGTCGGCACACCAGAAGAAATAATCAAGAATAAAAAATCACATACAGCAAAGTATCTTAAAAACGAACTAAATCGAGTCCGTCCATAAGGTTAGGAAGCCTGTTAGCAACTAGACTTTATTTACAGGGAAAGCATACAACATAAATAAATAGAATGAAGGAAATAAGAGTAATTTGTGAAAACAATAATCAAGAGGAGCATTTCCCCTTTGGAACAACGCTAACAGAAGTTGCAACGAAGTTTAACATCAGCTTGGACTCCCCTATCTTGGGAGTTAGAGTCAACAACTGCATTCGTTCGCTCGACTATCATCTAGTAAAGTCTAGGAAGATAAAGTTTATAGATTATTCAGATGTCGATGGACAACGCATATACAAGGCTTCGGTAACATTTATACTTTTTAATGTCATTAAAGAACTATATCCTGACTACAATTTGATAATAGATCATGGTATTTCTTCGGGAGCGTATTGCAAGCTGGAGAAACGTCCTAATGGCTCGGGCTCAAAAGAAATAAAAAATCTTTCAAGAGCTGAACTTGAGGAAATAAAAACAAGAATACAACAAATAGTAGTAGCAGATCTTCCATTTACTCGTGTAGGATTCTTGACATCCGAGGTAGAGCATATATACCAGCAGCAAGGACAATATGAAAAAGCCAACTTGTTAAAATTCAAAGGCGATTTGTTCACCAATGTTTATAAACTGCAAGACTGTTACAACAGTTTTTACGTACCTCATGTTAAAACCACTGGAGTGCTAAAAGTCTTTGACATACATCAATATTACGATGGCTTTGTTGTGATGTTCCCCAAAGCATCAGACCCCAACACCATTGCCGACTTCATCCCCCAGAATAAGTACTTTGAAGTTATCAGAGAACATAAGGAGTGGGCAGATATTTTACAAATACCCACCATTGCACGATTGAATCATGCCATAGAGTGCAGTCAGTCGTCGAGAGTGATACAAGTATGCGAGGCATTGCACGAAAAACGCCTCGTGAATATTGCTCATGAAATACATGAACGCAAAGACAAAGTTAAAGTTATACTCATTGCAGGCCCATCGGCATCTGGTAAAACAACATCAAGCAAAAGACTAACCATACAATTGGCAGTAAACGGAATATTTGCACATGTTATTTCTCTTGACGACTATTTTGTAGACCGAGAGCTAACCCCACTTGATTCCAACGGGGAGTATGATTTCGAAGCATTGGAAGCTGTAGATATCAATTTCTTTAACAAACAACTCGGACAATTAATTGACGGACAAGAGGTGTCGTTGCCAAGATTTAATTTTCATGTTGGGAAACGAGAATTTCCTACAGACGCAAAGCTGAAGCTCGGAGAGAACGATGTGCTTATAGTCGAAGGCATACACGGGTTGAACCCAAAACTTCTTACAACTGTTGATGCCGAGAGAACCTACAAGATGTTCATATCTGCATTAACGCAAATATCCATTGACGAGCAAAACTATATAAGTTCAACGGATAATAGACTACTCAGACGCATGCTCAGAGATTTCAAGTATCGAGGCTACTCGGCCATAGACACTATTTCGCGATGGCCCAGCGTAAGGCGTGGGGAACTTGAAAATATTTTCCCTTATCAAGACAATGCAGATGCGGTATTCAACTCTGCATTACTATACGAGTTTGGAGTTCTTAAGAACTTTGTCGAACCAATATTAAAAGCCGTACCCGAAAGAGCTCCAGAATTTTCAGAGGCCAAGCGCTTGCTAAAGTTGCTCTCGTATTTTGAAGCTATAAATGACAGTAACATTCCTCCGACGTCATTATTAAGGGAGTTTTTCGGTGGAAGTAGCTTTGAGTATTAACCCAGAATATCGTTAGCTCATCTGCTACGTTCTCCAATGCATAATCTGGAATTAGCAAAAGACCTTTCTTAGGTATTGCTGGGCGTTCCTAAAAAACCCGACCTATTGGTCGGGTTCAAGTTATGGTAGTTTCTTTTTACTAGGAGAAAGAATATTTTAATTTCTTACTGCGGCAATACCAGGCAATTCCTTTCCTTCAAGAAATTCTAGTAGTGCACCGCCAGCAGTAGAAATGTACGAGACTTCATCGGAAAAGCCAAATTGATTTACAGCTGCAACAGAGTCGCCTCCTCCAACAAGAGTGAAGGCTCCTTTTTTGGTAGCCTCGACAACAGCCTCGCCGATGGCTTTAGTTCCAGCTGCAAACTTCTCCATTTCAAAAACTCCTGCAGGTCCGTTCCAAAGTACTGTTTTGGAATTGCTTATTACCTCTTTGAACTTTGAAATAGTGCTAGGACCGACATCCAGACCTAGCCAGCCGTCTTTAATCTGATTCGATGCGCAAACCTCAGTATTAGCATCTTTGTCGAACTTATCTGCAGCAACACAGTCATCTGCAATAATAAGGTTTACGCCCTTTGCTTTTGCTTTTTTTATTATTCCTTTTGCAAGCTCCAAATATTCGTCTTCGCAAAGAGATGCCCCTATTTTTCCACCTGTTGCTTTAACAAAAGTAAAAATCATGCCTCCACCAATAATCAAATTATCAACCTTATCTAGCATGTTTTCAATAATTGTAATTTTGGTAGACACTTTTGCGCCTCCCATTATTGCAGTAAGTGGACGGGCAGGATTCGAAACTACTTTCTCAAGACTATTCACCTCACTTTCTACGAGTAATCCGAACATCTTATCCTTCGGAAAGAATTGTGCAATAACAGCAGTAGATGCGTGCGCTCTATGAGCAGTTCCGAATGCATCGTTTACCCAGCAATCGCCATTTGCGGCAAGTTTCTTTGCAAACTCGATGTCGCCAGCAGTTTCTTCCTTATAAAAACGTAGGTTTTCAAGTACTAGCACCTCGCCAGATTTCAATTCTTTTGACATCTTTATTGTCTCTTCGCCAATGCAGTCTGGTGCCATTTTTACTTTTGTGCCTAGCAATTCTGATAATCTCTCTGTGATGTGAGAAAGAGAAAACTTATCTTCTGGTCCACTTTTAGGACGACCAAGATGCGACATTATTATAGGCATACCACCACTGTCTATGATTTTTTTAATCGTTGGTACGGCGGCACGTATTCTTGTATCGTCGGTAATTTCAAGTTTGTCGTTAAGAGGGACATTAAAATCAACTCTTATCAAAGCCCTTTTGTTAGAGAAATTGTAGTTGGAAATATTCATTATTTATTTTTTATATTCTGACACAAAATTAAGAATAATGTCAATAAAATATATATTCCCAATATGAATTTTAGATAAATGTTTTAGTCGTCTTTTATATCTAAAAGCGCCTTATTTTCCAAGTGTAAGTTTGTTTTTTCTGTAAGTATCATGTGTTGAAACACCTGCATGTTTGCCTTGGCATAATCAGTCATATCTTTCACCACATCAGGATATTGCGAGACATAATCGGTTTTATCTCCATTCTGGTATCGATAAAGTTGCGTTCCGTCGTTCTTCATGATACAGAGAAAGCAACTGTCGAGGATTCCGATTTTATCATCGTCGTTAATAATGGCGTATTTTCGTTCTTCGTTTATTAAGTCCACGCCCAATGTATTGTTAATGTAAGGCTGCTTCAGGATGCCCATAAGTGTGGGATACATATCTATTTGATTTGCCATATTGCTATATACGGTGTCTTCTTTCAGTATCTTTGGCGCATAAAAAATCAATGGTGAATGGAAGTAATTTAGGGCAATATCATATTGAGCATCAACAGGGACGCCGTGGTCGGCAAGGAAGACAAATATGGTATTATCAAACCACAATTGCTCCGAGCACATCGAGATGAACTGCTGCAACGACCAATCGGCATATTCCACCACCTGCTGTTTTATCTCATTAGTTCGGGGCTTGTAGTAATCAGGCACATAGTAGGGCCCGTGGTCGCTGGTGGTCATGAAAGCAGCGAAGAAGGGACGGTTCTCTTTTGACAAATCATTTAGCACAGGTATGGAGTATCGGAACATGTAATCATCGGGCACTCCTAGAGTTGTTTTCACCTCCGACATAGGGTAATCTGATTGACTAATTATGTATTCAAAATCATTGGCTCGAAGAGCTCCTCCCACGTTATCAAATTCGCTATCGTGTGTGGTGAAATAAGTTGTGCTGTAGCCATTTTCTTTTAGTGTGGTGCTTATTCCATTGCATCGAAGCATTTGCTTTAGGGGGTGCTGACGATATAAGGCGGGAAAGGAATATAGTGTGCTGAATATGCCGTTGAAGGTATGTTTGCCTGCGGAATATAGGTTTTCAAAATAGATGGCATGGTTGGAAAGACTGTCAAGAAATGGTGTTAGCTGATTAGTGTTGCCATGGCGTGTCATTTTGGCAGCACTCATGCTTTCCATGATAATCACCACGACATTGGGAGTGATTGCACTATCCGACTCTATGTTTCTTGTTCGGGCAATGGGTGATTGGAGGTTTAGATTGATGATGTTGAGCTGCTCCTGAACCTTTTTTATGGCTAGCGCATCATCCATTAGGTTCACTTCTTTGTTCCTGGAGCTATTACTCTCCAAATAACTATGAACAAGCGTGTAAACTGGATTCAGCCCCAGCTTATTTAAGAAGGAATTATCGGAGAAATAGGCTGTTCCTACCCTTATAGGTGATTTTTGCTGCATTCGTCCTCTAATGCCTACAAGCACCAGAAACAAGGCAACAAACGAGAGACTTATTCTAATCCACAGCTTGGTGGGCTTACTTGATAAGGGTGTTTGAAATATCTTCCGTAGCACAAGATAAAAAGGAATTAGTAGCAATAGGAAAGGTATGATTATTAAAATAAACTTGGGTTCGTGCACAATCATAGAAACCATAAATTCATAGTTGTCAATCCACTGAAAAGCCCCCACCGAAAACCGTTCATAAAAGTTATTGAAATAAGGGATATCTGCCGCCGACACCATGAAGAACAAGGTGAAGAACACAGAAATCCAAATGAATAGTAACTTCCTTACCAAAGCATTGTCTTTGTTAAGTATATCGAACACAAATAACACCACAGCAGGGAGAAGCATGACATATCCCGATACAACGATGTCGAAACGCAGACCCATGATGAATGCTTGAATGATGGTGCCATTAGAAGTCGCACTCAGGTTAACATGCCCCAAGGCAGTGATGAATAGAATTACTCTAAAAATGGTAAAAATCAACAAAACCAACAGATAGGTCTTGGCTACTAGTTTTACTCCTCTACTTATATGCATGTTGTAATTTATTCGAAATACGTTCATTATATTATCTAGCGTTCTCATTGGTTCCACACTCTCAGCTGTGATACAGTTTACAAAAGTAGAAATATTTTCATCTTTTTACGGTATATCCTTTAAGTTGCAATTCATTTTTACTAATTTTGTATCAAAAGCATTAAATTAAAATGTACGAATTGAATAAATTTATATTATTATTATTTCTTCCTTTGATATCAGTTCAGTGTACGGAGGAAAAAGACCCAGAGGTGAAGGTGATGACGTGGAATATCTGGCACGGAGGGCTTCATGGCACAAAAGCTGACAATTATGCGAAAGATACATCAAACACAATTCAGACAACGAAGGTCATACAAGAGGCTGAGCCTGACATTCTGTTTATGCAGGAGACTTATTGTTGTGGGATGGAAAGTGCCCAAAAGGCTGGATTCCCATATTCGGTCAGGGCTAGTACAAACTTGTCAATTCATAGTAAACATAAGATAATTGAAGACATAAGGATATTTAGACCTTTCAATTCTCATGCTGCAATAATAGACTTTAATGGGAATAAGTTATTGTGCATCAACGTGTGGCTACATTGGCTTCCGGATTACTTTTCCAATTTAGATTCGCTTACAGTCGATTCGCTGGTTGCTGGCGAACACCGCACACGTTTTGCAGAACTAAAAGAAATCAGTAGAGCCATAGACAGTTTGCAAGCACAATACAACATACCCGTTATTGTAGGTGGCGACTTTAACTCAGGCTCGCATTTCGATTGGACCGAAAGCACAAAAGATAAGCATCATAATTTGGTGGTAGAGTGGCCTACAAGCAAACTGATGGCAACAAAAGGCTATACCGATACTTACCGAGAGGTAAACCCCGATCCATCCAATGATTTAGCAATAACTTGGGGCTACGAGGCCGTCTACAAAGTTCAAGACCGTATTGATTTTATATATTATAGAGGAAATGGACTAAAAACCGTATCCTCGCGTATAGTTAAAGAAAACCCCACAGGAGGCTTTTTCAATTCCGACCACCACGCAGTGTTGTCTACAATCAGCCTAGGAGGTGCGAAATAATTTGAGCCCGTGAAATAGACAAAGTCCCAAGAGGATTATGATTCTCTGGAGGCATAATCCAAGCGCTGGGTAGACGTTGGGTTTATCAAATAATAAAAAGTCATTTTGTCGGAACAGATATAAATAATAATGACAAAAAAGCTTAGTAAGAACAGAAGACAAGGATGGCAGAGGCTTCGTCGGGAAATAAATATAGTAATTTACGGGACCAGCACCAGAGGTGGACGACTATTCGATTTAGTATTGCTGGGAGTAATACTACTGAGTATCATTGTCGTTATGCTCGAAACAGTTGCTGCTATAGACTTAAAATATCACAACTGTATATTAGTTCTAGAATGGATAATAACCATATTCTTCACCATCGAATACTTCCTCAGAATATTTTCTGTCGATAAACCTCTTAAGTATATCTTCAGTTTCTATGGCATTATAGACTTTATAGCTGTATTGCCAATGTACTTATCCCTAATTATCACTGGCACTAGTATATTGTCCATTGTCAGGGCGTTTCGCTTGGTCCGATTATTTAAGATACTCAATCATCCTCAATTTACTGGACAGTCCATACATCTGAGGGACGCCTTATATGCTAGTCGAGGTAAAATTCTAGTTTTCATGTATTTCGTGCTAATCAGTACAGTTATCATAGGATCTTTAATGTACGTTATAGAAGGACCTGAACATGGATTTACGAGCATTCCAACATCAATATATTGGACAATTGTTACACTCACCACTGTTGGCTATGGCGATATCTCGCCAGGGACACCATTGGGACAGTTTCTAGCATCGTTTGCTATGATTATGGGATATGGAATTATTGCAGTTCCCACAGGCATAGTAACAGCAAATGTTATGAAAGGCGAGAATACGAAAAAAAGAAAAATCTTACCCTGCTCTGGATGTGGTGTTGAAGAGCATGTTCGTGGGGCCAAGTATTGTCATAATTGTGGAGGAAAATTAAAATAGACTGTTATAGTTGTTCTTTTTTTGTAAATTTGTCCGATTGAATCGTCAGAAGATTGCTAATGTCGTTTATTACTGATAAAATACTTGATGAGGGAATAGATTACGACAGCGTGTCTATACCTCCTGCATATAGTAAGATAAAATGCGAAGAAGTAGATATTTCTACGCATTTCTCGCGAAGGTTAGGCTTAGAGCTTCCCTTTGTGCTAGAAGTTAATAACTTTCAGAATATCCAATTGCTCGAGCTTGTTTCGCAACAAGGAGGAATAGGCATATTAGGCAGTAACTTAGACATAAGCACTAGACTTGAATACATCAGAACACTTAAAAAAGATAAAGGCAAGTATTCGTGCAAGCTTTCTTGTGTTTACGAAGATACAGAGTTGGAGCATATTATTAAACTAGTTGAAAAGCTACCCAACAGTCGCATAGCCGTTATCGATAAAGATAAAACATTCAAGTATTTTATCGATGCTTTAGGGGTCGCATCGTTGTCTAACAAGGAGAGACCCTCTAAGATTGAAGCATTGCCACAAAAGTATACCCTAGAAGCAAGTGTTGTAAAAACCAACTTTAGCGAAACGCAATTTAAATCAGCCCTCGAAAAGTCTGCATTTATAGCCGTAGCTGATGATGACACAGGGAATATTAAGGGGTATACTAGTCTCGCTATATTAGATAAATATGAAAAATATCCGTTGGCAAGCAGAAGTGCCGATGGATCTCTACTGATAGCATCCAAAGTTACACCTACAAACGACATAACAAGGAAAATAGGCCTGCTCAGCGAAGCTGGTGTAGACGCTGTCGTTATAGAGTACGAACATCCTCATTCTAAATGGGTATTAGAAGAATTAAAACACCTTAAACTAGATTTCTCCGATTTAGAAATATTGGTAGAAAATGTTTCTACTTCAGCAGGGGCGACGGACATACTACTAACTGGCGTAGATGGAATTGTTGTTGGCGACAATACAAAAAACGCAAGTCGCAAAATAGGAGTTGGACTTCCTCTGCCATCCGCAATATACGGAGCATTTAAGGCAACTAAGCACTCGGACATATCACTATTGTTGTCGGGAGGATTAACAAATGAAGGCAATATAGTTAAATCACTAGCAACAGGAGTCGATGCCTTATGGCTAAATAGTATAGTAAATAATGCCGATAAATGTGATGCTGATTTTTTATTGAAAGAGATGGAAAGAATCAGCCTCAATATAAAGAAAGGAATATGTTACAGCGGTTGCGACAACTTGAAATCTTTTAAGCAGAATAAATTTATCCTGCATGCAGGAACATCACTTCTAAAAGCATGAGAAAAAAACAAAAATGAAAATCTCTATAGCCATACTATTGATGTTTATTGTAGCAAGCTACAACTCTTGCGATAGACCTGAATACGCAGAAAAAGAAGGCGTTGTTGCAAGAGTGAGTAATAAAATACTCACCGATAGCGACATTGACTACTATGTCATACGTTTTATTTCTGAAGATTCTATTGCGTATAGTGCTAGAAAAGAGCAGTTTGTTAAGCAATGGATTCAAGATCAGCTTCTGTTCGACAGAGCCATGGCAAGCGAAGTAATCCCAAAGGACAAGCTTCGGAGAATGACAGACGACTACATTAGGAAAGTAGTACTTTCTTCATACAAGAATAAACTATTTATCCAAGATAGTATGGCGACAAACATTTTAGACGAGGAGATAAGTAATTTCTACAATCAGAATATTAATGAATTTAGACTAGATAATTATCTAACAAAAGGGGCGTACATCTCATATCCCGAAGGAAAGATATCGCAGATGCAACCCATTCTTCGCAAACTAAGTGCGGGAGGCGAACAGAACTATAAAGAAGCTTTGGACAGATGTCTGAATATTACAGATTTCAACGTAGATGTGAAAGTTTCGTTATTTATGTCTGCCGATAAGGTTGCTGTTTACTTCCCAAAATTCGCTACTGTCAATAGCTTGAAAGGTTATTCTAAAATAGAAAATAATGAAAATGGAGTACATTCTGTATTATACATTAAGGAAGCATGGAATAAAGGAGAGATTGCTCCGTTAGAGTACCATGAAGAAAACATAAAGGAACTCCTGAAATATAAGAAAAAAAGAAAACACATAGATGATTTGGAGAGACGAACATACGTTAATGCAATTAAAAACAAAAAAGCTGAAATTTATGACAATTAGATGGATAGGTAGACTGACAACGGTTCTGCTGTTGCTGACATACGCAGGAGTTCTCAATGCGCAAGACAAGTCAATAGACCAAGTTGTGGCGGTAGTCGGAAATGAGATAATTCTAAAATCCGATGTGGAAACTCGATTTCTTGCAGAAAAAAGTACAGGACGTGTTAGCGACGGAGACCTGCGTTGCGAAGTATTTGAAGAACTTCTTACCGAAAAGCTATTAATGGCAGAAGCTAAGCTCGACTCAACAATTGAGATTACCGATAAACAGATTAATCAGTCCTTAGAGGATAGAATAAATCAATTTGTCAACTATTTAGGTTCCGTTGAAGCCGTAGAAAAAGAGTTTAGAAAACCTATTTCATACATTAGGTCAGAATTAAGATTGAACATTAGAACGATGTTGTATACGCAGGAAATGAACAGAAAGATTCTAA
This sequence comes from Bacteroidales bacterium, assembly GCA_047974415.1. GTDB lineage: Bacteria > Bacteroidota > Bacteroidia > Bacteroidales > Prolixibacteraceae > JBKEAJ01. The sequence continues at coordinate 26,209 of JBKECH010000132.1, forward strand.
AGGATGTTACAATCACGCCAGCAGAAGTTCGTCATTCGTACAAAGAAGGAAATCATGAAGATTTGCCAGAAGTACCGAATAAACTGGAATACAGAGAAATAGTTAGAAATCCTGAGATTACCCTTGACGAAGAAAACAAAATAAAAGCAAAACTACGTAACTTTAAAAAACAAATTGAGAGTGGCGAGCGCTCATTTGAGACAATAGCTCTGTTATATTCGCAGGATGGCACTGCGCAAAAAGGTGGCGAACTAGGATTCTTAGGACGTGGACAACTAGACAAAGAATATGCAGATGTCGCTTTCAACCTCAAAGGCGACAGGGTGTCGAACGTTGTGAAAAGCGAGTTCGGCTATCACCTAATTCAAGTTATTGAAAGGAAGAACGATCTCATTAATACACGACATATTATCCTACTTCCAAAACCCTCCGCAGAGGAGCTCAATAAGGCAGATAAGCTACTAGATAGTGTAAGCACGGAAATTAGAAAAGGAAATCTTAAATTTGAAAATGCTGCGATGATGTATTCCACAAATAAAAACACGAGAGTCAATGGAGGCTTGGTTCTTGGTCGGAATATGGAATCTAGCTTGGCACTGACAGATATTGATGGAACTGACAGCAAGGTCTTGTCAGCTATGAAAATAGGTGAGATTTCAGACCCTTTCTACAGCATAGATAAAGCAAATGGTCAGGCAACGTACAAGATAATAAAATTAGAAAATAATATACCCGCTCATCGAGCAAATCTTCAGGACGATTATGTGCTATTGAGTGAATATTATCTATCTAAGAAAAACACTGAAGTTATGGGACAATGGATTAGTGAACGTCAGAAAAAAACCTACATCACCATAGACCCCTTGTACCAAACCTGTCAGTTTAAATATAAAAATTGGATAAAGTAAGATTATGGCAAATGGCAAAAGTGTAGAAGCTGTAAATGCATTGCAAAGTAGTTTCGAAAACCTAAAAACAGAAATAAAAAAAATCGTTTATGGGCAAGATGAGGTTATAGAACAAGTACTTACAGCATTGTTTAGCCAAGGACACTGCTTGTTAATAGGTGTGCCAGGTCTTGCCAAAACACTTCTTGTGAACACCATTTCTAAATCATTGGGCTTGCAGCACAACAGGATACAGTTTACCCCCGACCTAATGCCCTCCGATATAATAGGCGCAGAGATACTAGATGAAACTAGACGCTTTCAATTTATTAAAGGTCCTATTTTTACAAATGTGCTATTGGCAGATGAAATAAACAGAACTCCACCCAAAACGCAGTCAGCACTACTCGAAGCTATGCAGGAATATGCAGTTACTGCAGCAGGTAAACATTACAAGCTCGATGAACCGTTCTTTGTATTAGCAACTCAAAACCCTATAGAACAAGAGGGTACATACCCACTGCCAGAAGCACAATTGGATAGATTTATGTTTTCCATAATGTTGGATTATCCCTCAGTAGAAGACGAAATTACCATTGTGAAGAATACAACTTCAGACAATAATATTGAAGTGAACTCGGTTATATCAAAAGAGCAAATAATTGCATATCAGAAGTTAATTCGTAAGATTCCAGTTAACAATAGCGTTCTGGAATATGCCGTAAAGCTATCGTCAGCTACTCGTCCTGATGGAGTTAATGCAGCAGCAGCGAGTAAAAAATATCTTAAGTGGGGAGCTGGTCCTCGAGCATCTCAATATCTTGTACTAGGAGCAAAAGCTCATGCTGCTATACATGGGAAATACTCGCCAGACATAGAAGATATTCAAGCTGTAGCTAAGAATATTTTACAACATCGTATAATTAAAAATTATGTGGCCGAAGCAGAACGAATTTCTGTAAATGATATTATTAACGAACTCTTATAAATAAGCAATGTTAAGAATAAATCTACTATTGCTATTTCTAATTGTCTTTGCAGGTTCTTTGTTCTCGCAAGGAATGCTGGATTCTACTGATAATCAACACAAAGAGAAAATGGAGGTGAGATTGCTGTACTGCGATTCGATGAATTACAATGAAGATCTCATAAAGGCGCGTCGCTGTATAGGCAATGTCGAGTTTGAACACAAAGGAGCCCTTATGTATTGCGACAGTGCTTATTTTTATATTGATACAAACCTTGTTCGAGCCTTTAGTAATGTGCATATAAACCAAGGAGATACATTATTCCTATATTCAGACTCTCTTACCTATGACGGCGATAGCGAGATGGCCTATGCAATAAAGAATGTTAGACTTGAGAATAAATCCGATACGCTGTATTCTGATAGAGTAGCCTTTAACATGATAAATAATATCGCAAAATATGTAGATGGAGGAAGAATTGTAGACACTGCAAACGAAATAGTTAGTATTCGTGGAACATATTTCGTAAACCAAGATCTAGCAGTCTTCAATCAAGACGTAGTCGTTACCAATGATAATTTTGTAATTTATTCAGATACGCTAGATTATAATACCCAAACTAAAGTAGCATCCATAGTAGGACCGACAGATATATATACGGAAAAAGATTCCATATACGCAGAAGAAGGTTATTACAATACAGTTACAAGAGAATCGAAGCTCACAAAAAATCCCGTAGTGTACAATAGTTCAAGGACATTAAAAGGCGATTTTATTCATTACATAGACCAACAAGGGATAGTAAATTTCGATGAGAATGTCTGGATAAAGGACAATGAACGAAGTGTCATAATTGTATCAAATAAAGTGCTTTATGACAAGATAAATGATGTTGCTATTGCCACAGACTCGGCCTTGCTGAAATTGATGACAAAAAACGAACAATCTAATATTATAGATACCTTATTCCTTCATGCTGACTCCTTGGTGTCGGTGCCAGACACCATTGAAAGTGAAAAGGTTGTGTTTGCATACTACGGTGTCCGCTTTTTTAGAGACGATGTGCAAGGAGTATGTGATTCATTAACATACCACACTGTCGATTCTACTATGGAAATGACATACGATCCAATTGTGTGGAATGGTGGTCATCAAATAGTGTCAAAAAAAATACTAATGACACAAACAGGAGAACAAAGTAGTGTTGTAAACCTTGAAGATCGTAGTTTCATAACATCTATCGACGATACTCTGAAAGGACACTATAATCAGATAAAAGGAACTAATATTATTGCATATATAGATTCTGGATATATGAATAGGGTTGACGTTACAAAAAATGCAGAATCCTTATACTACATGCGCGAGGAAGACCAAAGCCTACTTGGAGTAAACAAAGTAGAGAGTGGCGAAATGGTAATATGGCTAACAAGACAAAAAGCAATAGACCGAATCAAGTTGATAAATCAGGTTGAAGGTACTTTATACCCTTTAGAATTTCTGCCCGAAGAGTCCAAATACCTACGTGACTTTCAGTGGCATAAAAAGCTTAGACCACAAAATAAATTTGACATTTTCTGACTTTTTGTATTCCAATAACCACAAAGACTCTAAATAGCGTCTGTCCATAATGTCGGGAGCCTGAATTAGAAAGTTCAAGATCAAGGCTTGCCGTTCTGTATACTGGGAGTTTGTGAATTGGGAGTTTACTTGTGTAAATGACTAATTCGCAAAGTGAGCATAACGCAGATATTGGTCTTTATAGACGATTAAATCAAAAGAAATATTCATCATCATCTTCAAAAAATGGGTAATACGCTTCGTCCTCACAACAATCATTGTTTTTCAAGAAATTTAATAAGGTTTTCTTATTAGTTACAGTTTCCTGATAACCGTTAAGCCTATCCAAGACCTCTTTAACGTCCATTCTCTCTTGTTCCATAAAAGAAGAGATAGCATGAGTCGGCAAATGGATGCACTCATCGATGGGTATATATCGTTCATGCATAAAACCAACAAGTTGTTGTTCATGCAAATCATGCTCCTGCTCTTCCAAAACAGCACAATATTGCTTTAGTTCTTCGTCGCTAGCATTCGCTATTCTCTCTTCAGTGTTCAGGCATAACACCTCTAGTTCGAGGAGCCTTAGCATATCCCCTTCTTTATATGCTACTGAAACCTCCTCCATCAGCTCTTTTCTTAGAGATTGTTCTTCTTTCGTACCTCTTGTGTCAGATTGAAGCGCTGCTTTCAAAGGCACATACAACGAGCGAAACGTTTTGTCTTTCAGTGCTTTTTCTACTTTCTCTTGCTCTGCCTGTTTTTGCTTTCTTGCTCTTGCTTTCTGCTCTTTTTTTATCTGCGTTGCTGTTTTTTTTCGCTTACTTTCTTGCCTTAGCTCACGGAGTTCCTCTTGCTCCTGCTCAGCAATCATCCGCGCCTTCAGGCTTGCCTGCAACTCTAGAATATCATCTTCTGTAGCATCTCGCATATCTGGAATTTCGTCAGGTTTAAGTTTGATCCCGAATTGAAGGAACATAGTATTAATAAATTCATTTACTTGTTCTTTATACCTCTTTTCCGCATTAATTTCACATGAACCTTCGGGAACACAGTCATTATATATTTGTTTTTGATATTCATTTGCATTTATCTCTGAAAAAGCACTATCTAGAAATTCAACAATATAGACTTTTATTTCCTCTTCTTCTTTTGGTGTATATTTGAATTTTTTAAGCAGATGATAAAATTTCTCTGCAAGTAGCATCTGCGACTTGGCTGCTTCTGTTTCGAGCGGTTTTATCTGCCCATAGTACTTGTCCAATGCCTTTTCTAAGACCTGTTCTTTCTCCTCTATTTCTCGTTTAAATTTCGCAACTTTTCGAACAAACTTGTTGAACTTCTTCTGCTCATTAGTTAGGACTTTTGCACTTGCTTGTGTTCTTTTTATAATCAAAGATTCTTGGGCACTCCGCATGGCGAGAAGAGCTTTTTTAGGTGTTTTCATATTTACATCATAAATTCTTTTTGCAAAAAAAAGAAATTTACGGCTCTATGTCGAATAGAGTGGGTGAGATTTGGAAACTAAAAAATCATTAGGCCTACCAAGCCAAAATTTTTCGAAGAAAACACTTGATACACCCTCTATCAAGCCAAAACTTTTCGAAGAAAGCGCTTGATACACCCTCTACCAAGATAAAACTGTTTAAAGAAACGTTACGCCAAAATGCTCTTTTGTGTTGCAATTCGAATACTTTTTCTATTTTCCATTAAAGTCTACCCACCACATTCGACATAGA